>JAPWVA010000002.1 GCA_028275245.1 Actinomycetota bacterium | reverse complement strand
TCTGGAACTGCCATTCCAGCATGGAGCGCCCCACGTCCACCAGGCGGAGGTCCCTGGACATCCGCACCACATCGGGAGAGGCCTTTATAGGAAGCTGCAGGACCACCTGGTTCATGGCCTCCACCCACTCCGGCAACCTGCGGCCGAAGTAAAGTAGGAGCTCCAACCTCTCCCTACCTCCCTGGGTCTCCAGGAAGGTGAGCCGGAGGAGCCTTTCCGCCACCACCCGCATGGCGGTGAGGTCCACCTTTCCCTGGGCCAGGGCCACCCGCAGGTCTGGGGAGAGGGTGTCCGGGTCTATGCCCCTGACCACTCGGTGGTGCCACCTCTCCATCAAGGCCAGCACCGAGGGTATCATGGCGGCCCTCTCCCATATGAAGAGGGACCTGGATATCGGCTGGTGGCCCCATCCAGGCTCTCCCAGCATCCTATCGGGGGGGACTTGCACACCGTCCAGGACGAGGACTCCGTGGGGAGAGGTGGGAATGAATCCCAGGTCCAGCTCCTCTACCTGCACCCCGTCATCCCTCTCCACGAGGAAGGCGGAAAGCCCTGCCTTTCCCCTTTCCGGTTCAGTGGATGCCACCACCAGGAAAACGTCCGCCCAGGGCCCGTTGGTGACCGGGCCCTTCCTGCCCTTGAGGACGTATTTTCCCTCCACGGACTCGGCCACGGTGGCCATCCTTCCGGGATTGGCACCCGACTCGGGTTCCGATATCGCCGCCGCCCCTATCATATCCCCGGAAAGGAGGGCAGGAAGATAACGCTCCCGTAGTGAACGGGAACCGAAGACCTGGATGGGGTAGGCGCAGAGAAGGAGGTGGTCGAGGAAGCTCAAGGCGATCCCTAGGTCCTGGCCCACTTCCACCAGGGATGCCATCCTGGCGGCGATCTCCACCACCTTCTCCCCTCCGGCTTCCAGCCCCCGGGGGTCGGGTCCTCCCAACAGTCCAAGCTCTGCCGCTTCCTTCCATAGGGATCGGCCCGAACCCCAATCCCTCTCCCTTTCCTCCAGGGTCCGATGGATCCTCTCTTTGGCAAATACTGCCAATTGGTGGGGCATTCCCCTCACCTCCAGGACGGACGCCACCAGGTCAAGACTATCTTAAATCCGACCCACGCCAGCAATCAAACCGGACAGGCAACCCCACACAACCCTTCCTCGTCCTGACAGCCGATCAACCTAACGGGGGAGGGAAAACCACCCACCCGGTGGATGGACCCGTGCTCCCCGTATTCCATCATCGAGGTTGAGGTCAACAGGGAGGGTTACAGGGAAAGGTCCTTGAAAAGGGTTTTTCACCATTGGTTTTGAGGGACAGCCCTTCCCCCTACGCGCAAGCCCCCTGATACCCCCCAGCCCTCTTGCGAACTGTCCCTCGGGAGGCCCGCAACCCCCGCGGGCCTCTTCCTTTTCCTGGAGGCGGAATCGAGCGAGAAGCGAATGCGCTCTCCGACGTCCTGGTCCTTCCCTGGCGGACCTCCGATAAGCTTCGGGGGAATCTGCGCTGGATGTACCCTATTCCGTTTACGCGCTGGTTTGATCCCTTCCCTGCCAAAAAGGCTTCCCGCGATGGGGGGCAGGATCACGGCCTTCAGGAACGCACCACCTGGTTCAGGTACTGGGTGAACTGGATCAGCTCCTGCATGTCATGGAACTCGCCGCTGGGGAAGCAGAACTCCTCCGACCAGGGGTTGAGGCGGAACCTCTCTCGCTCCGCCGCCTGGGGGTAAAGCCTCTCGAATTCCCTGTATAGCTGGGTTCCCCGGAAAACCACCAGGGGGAAGAAGGAAGACTCGTTGAAACCCTCATCCCGTAGGAGGCGGGCAGTACGCTCCAAGTTCACCCTGGTATCGGTGGGAAGACCGGCTATGAAGGTCAGTAGGGGCCTCATGCCTGCCTCCCTCACCGCCCGGGCAGCCCGCAAGATCTCCACCCCGGTGGTCCTCTTCCTCACCACCTCCGCCAGTATGCGGTCATCCAGGGACTCGGCGCCCAGGGCCACAGAGGTAAACCGGGCCCTCCTCAACCCCTCCAGCACGTCGGGGGTGACGGTATCCACCCGGGTCTGGATGTTATAGGTAAAGGGGATCTCTTTCGCCACCTCCAGCAGCTTCCACAGGCGCTTGCGGTTCAGGGCGAAGGTGGCGTCTCCGAAGTAGAAGGAACGGTCCCCGTCGCGGAAGTTCTCCCAGCAGTAGTCCAGCACCCGTCCCACGTAATCCGGTGAGTGGAAGCGGGTTTTCCTCTCCCAGATGGTGGGGTCCAGGCAGAAGGTGCACTCCTCCGGACAACCCCGGGAGGTCAGGAAACCTGCCCCTGGGACGTAATCCTCGAAGGGGTTCAAGGCCTTGAGGAGTCGGTGGCGTAGGCCCACCTTGAACTCCCCCGACACAGTGTAGAGGTGGGGAAAGCGGTCCAGGTCCCTCTCCCTCTCCCGGGGCGGGTTATGGACCCACCCGTCATCCTTCCTCCAGGTGAGTCCACGGATGCCGGAGAAATCTCGGACTCCCTCCCGGAGGGCGGAGAGGAGCTCATAGGTAGTCCACTCCCCCTCTCCCCGGACCACGAAATCGGCCCCGCCATCCCTCATTATCTCCTCGGCATGCAGAGTGGCGTAGACGCCTCCGGTCACCATGGTGCACTCGGGAAGGAGTCGTTTCAGGTCCACCAGCAGCTTTCGGGCGTGGAGGGCCACGTAGTAGATGGACATGGGGAATAGCAGGACCCGGGGCTGTAGCCTTTCCAGGCTACCGTAAAGGTGCTCCTTGGCCAGGGCAAGGGCTTCCCTGCCGGCGATGGGTGATAGGCTGGGGGAGTCCTCGCTGACTCCGCCCTCCTCCCGGAACCAACTCTCCTCGGCGAAGACGTCGGCCACCAGGTTGACCACCTCGAAGTCGATGCCCATGCCCTTCAGGAACGCGGCCACGTACATGACACCGTACTCGGGCACTAGCAAGGATTTGTTGCGCAGGGCATCGTATCTGATGGTCCACAGGGGCTCTGGCTTGGTTTCCAATAACCCGAAGCCCCATACGTCGGAAAGGATTACCACCCGTAGATCCTTACCAGCCAAGTAAGCCTCCTTCAACCTCCCGCCCGAAAAGACCCTTCCATCCTGCCTTCTTTCCCGGGGAAGGGAAAAATACCGGAAAACCTGGACCCCGGGTATCACCTCAAAAACGCCGTACCGGAGGATCCGGTTCCGTGAACGGCTAGGATCGGGGGGACGCCCCCAGTGGGGCCCACGCTGGGCCTTCCCTTCCGTTGGCCGCTGGCTCCCGCCCGGTCCGGAACCCGTTCCTCCCCCACCTTTACTATCACAATAAGGGAAATGATGAAAAGCCGCCCACCAGGCGGCCCCCACCACCGCCCGCGTATCGCAAGGCTTCGACCTGCGGTAGGAGCCGCTCCGAGGGGCGGCTTCACGGGAACCTTCTCAGAGCTTGCCCAGCAGGATGCGACTGATGATCAGCTTTTGGATCTCCGAAGTGCCCGCCCCGATGGTGCCCAGCTTGGCATCCCTCAGCGTCCTCTCCACCGGATACTCCCGGATGTAGCCATAGCCGCCAAAGATCTGCACCGCCTCGCTGGCCACACGGAAGGCCGCCTCGGTCACGAACAGCTTGCATACGCAGGCCTCCAGCATGGCCGGTATTCCCTGGTCCTTCATCCAGGCCACCCGGTAGACCAACAGCCGTGCGGCGTCCAGCAGGCACTTCATCTCCGCTATCTTGAAGGCCACCGCCTGGAACTTCCCGATGGGCTTTCCGAACTGTTTCCTCTCCCGGGCATACTGGATGCATCGGTTGATGTTGGCCTCCATGCCCCCCACTGCGGGAGCAACCATGATGGCCCTCTCCCATTCCAGGGTGGCCTTTCCCACTCCATAGAAGCCTTCCCCTTCCTCTCCCAGGCGGTTCTCCACCGGGACCTTGCAATCGTTGAAGGCGAGCTCGGCGGTGGGAGAGGTGCGGTTACCCATCTTGTCCAGCTCCCGGCTTACCTCGAAGCCCTCGAACTCCTTCTCCACGATGAAGGCGCTGATGCCTGCTCCGCCCTTCTCCTTGTCGGTAACCGCCAGCACGATGCAGATGTCGGCGATGGGTCCGTTGGTTATGAACATCTTAGTGCCGTTGAGGATGTAATAATCCCCCTGGCGTACCGCAGTGGTGCGGATGGAGGCCGCATCGGACCCGGCGTCGGGCTCGGTGAGGGCAAAGCAGCTGATCTTCTCCCCCGAGCATATGGGGGGGAGGTATTTCCTCTTCTGCTCCTCGTTTCCCATAACCCAAATGGGTATGGCGCCGATGATGGTGTGGGCTCCCCAGGAAAGGGACATGCCCGCGTCTCCTCCCCCGGCGCCGAAGGCGTCCATGGCAATGGCTGTGTCCAGGGCCCCCGCTCCCGAGCCGCCGTACTCCTCCGGGAAGGGCAGTCCCAGCAACCCCATGGCGGCCATCTTGCGCCATCCCTCCCAGTAGAACTCGCCGCGGCGGTCGTATTCCTCGGTGTAGGGGGCGATCTCCCGGGCGGCGAATTCCTTCACCTCGTTGAAGAAGGCCTTCTGTTCGGGGGTGAGCTCGAAGTCCATGCCTACCTCCTTACCTCATCCTCTCTCCTCTCCCTGCATGAACGGGAGTACAATAACATGACCTCAAGTCCATTATATTATCCTAGCGGTCTCTTGACACCCTTCCAGCGGAACTTTTCCCACCCAGGTACCTCAAGTCGATCCCGGAACACCGGTCTCCTCTTAGTCGCCTTCCTGGGACCGCCCTTCCGGGTCCTTGACACCTTCGCCCCCGACCCTTTCCGCCAAGCCCGCTATCCTTGTTGGGGCGTCCCCCAGGGCTAGGCAGTAGGTGAGCAACTCGAGCTCGTAGTCAACGTCGTGGGCCTGGGCCCCTCCCCGGCTCGCCCTGAACGCCCTCTTCGCCGCCGCCTGAGCCGCCTTGCTTCCAGCAATCAGCCTATCGGCCAGCGCCAGGAGGGCCTTCTCCAGCCCGCCCCGGGGCACCACTTCGTTCACCAAGCCCCATGCCTGGGCGGTTTCGGCCTCCACCATCCCTCCGGTGAAAATGAGCTCGGCGGCCCTCCTATCCCCCACCACACTGATCAGCCGACGGACTCCCCCCATCCAGGGGATCAGGCCCAGCCTCACCTCGGGGAAACCAAAGCGGGCACCCTCCTCCGCCAGCACGAAATCGCAGGCCAGGCAGAGCTCCAGGCCAAGCCCCGCTGCCACCCCTTTAACCAGGGCAACCGTGGGAAGGGCGAGGTCCGCCAGGCGGTTTACCACCATCCGAGCCTCCCGGGCCCTCCTCCTCATCTCCGCCAACCCGACACCCCGCCACCCGGAAAGGTCGAGCCCGGCGCAAAACGCCTTCTCTCCTTCCCCCTCCAACACTACCAGTCGTACCGCTTCCTCCGCCTCCAGTGCCACCATGTGCTTCCACAGCAGTCGTAGGTCCGCAGGCCGCAGCACATTCATCCTTGCCGGCCTGGATATGACCAGGCGGGCCACCCCACCCTCTTTCCTGAGGATCAACCCCGGCGATCTCTCGTCCACAGTCACCCCCGGGCCGCGTTCTCCCTATCCCCGGGCCGCTTAAGATGCCCTTCGAGGATCTCTCGAATACTCCCGAATATATTTCCCGAATATAAAAGGACCGGGGCCCCGGTCCACCCCTTTCCCTGTATCTGGAGGTGGGGGCACCCCGCGGCGCTCCCCTCGCCCAAGCCTTATGCTATACCTTCCAGTAGCTCGCCTTCTCGCCGCCGGAATAATCGTAAAATCCCTTCCCGGTCTTCCTGCCCAACAGGCCCGCCGCCACCATCCTCTTCATCAGCGGGGGCGGACAGTACTTGGAGTCCCCGGTGTCGTTGTAGATGGCTGTGGAGGCGTTCATCATAACATCGATGCCCACCATGTCCGCTAGCTCCAGCGGGCCCATAGGCAAGTTGTAACCGAGCCGCATGGCAGCGTCGATGTCATCGGGGGACGCCACCCCCGCCTCCAGCATCCGGATAGCCTCCAGGGCCATGGGCATGTAAAGGCGGTTAGCTATGAAACCCGCGTGGTCCTTGAGCACCCGCACCGTCTCCTTGCCCACGGAACGGGCCCAAGCCTCCGCTATATCCATCGTCTCGTCGGAGGTCTGGACCCCCCGGATGATCTCGCAGAGGCGCATCAGCGGAACGGGGCTGAAGAAATGGGTCCCCACCACCTTTTCGGGACGGCGGGTGGCGGCAGCGATAGAGGATATGGGGATAGCGGAGGTATTGGTGGCCAGGATGGTGTGGGAGGGACATATCTCGTCTAGCTGAGAGAAGACCTTCCTCTTCACTTCCAGGTCCTCGAAGACCGCCTCCACCACGAAGTCCGCGTCCGCCGCCTTGCCCAGGTCGGTGGTGGTCTCCAGGTTGGCCAAGGCAGCGTCGTGTTGCTCCTGGGTCAGCTTCCCCTTCTCCAGGAACTTCGCTAGTGATTTCCTTATCGACTCCAACCCCTTGGCGGTACGCTCATCGTCCACATCGTGCATGGTCACTCGGTATCCCGCCTGGGCTGTGACCTGCGCTATGCCGCTTCCCATCAGGCCGGAACCCACCACGAAGACCTTTCTTATCTCCATCACCGACCTCCTGTCTCCTAAGGCCGCCATCCGGTGCGGCCCTTCCCCCGCCAACGCCCAAAGTATAACATAGGTAGTGGTCACGGCCCGATTTGGCTGGAATAAAATGGATAAATCTCACGCCCGGGCCGCAGGCATCTCTCCCGTACCGAATCACCCCGGCGGGGAAGGGATGCCCGCGAGGAAAGGAGCGGCATGAACTCCGAAAGCGGCGCTCGACTGTGGAATTCCCGGGAAACCGGCGAGACCGACCGTCCCGCCAGCCCTCTCCCCATCGCCCCTGTGGGGCGATGGCCGCGGGCGGTGGGCAAGCTCCTTTCCCGGGGTCTGCCCTCCCTCTCCTCCGAGGGGAAGCCCGCGCCGGGTTTCCGCCCCTCCCAGCAGGGTTCGGGGTTTTCTGGAGTGGGGAAGCTCCTCCCGGCGTTACTCGTCCTCCTCGCCTCCTTGCTCAACGCGGCTCGAGGCCTGGCCGCGGCTGGGAAAGCGAGGAGGAAGCGACCCTTCGGCACGAGGCGTTGAGCCTGTCCTCCGGCAGCTATGGACCTTGGCAAAGAGAAAAGGGGCGTCAAGGCCGGGAGCGCTACCCGCCACCGGGAGCTCATCCTCCCTTAGAAAGAAAGGATTGCACTCTTCATTTTCCCGCTCGCTTACCCATTCCACCCTTCGCCTGGGTTTCGGGTCTACCTCCCGGCATTCCGATCGGAGGGTCTGCGGCTTGAAACAACCCCGGTCCCAGGCCCGGCTCCCGGGGCTGCCAGGGTAGACCTATGGCGTCGCTCGGGCTGGTCCTTGTCCTATGGAGGGCCCGGAAAAGGCGGTGGAATTCAAGGAAAGAAGACCTATGGTGTCGCTTGAGTCGCCTTTGTTCCCCTGCGGCTTCTCCCAGCCTGGCGATTAATTCGCCACCCCCATACTTTGAGATCACCTGGCCAAGTCATCGGCCCGGCTCCCGGGGTCACTGAGGAAGACCGGGACGTGACGAAAGGACCCGACGTCGAAAAGGCCTCGGTCGGTGATCTTGAGGGACGGGATGACCGGGAGGGCCATGAAGGCTAGCGCCATCATGGGGTCATTCAGGTCGCATCCTAGACCACGTGCCGCTTCTTTTAACCTCTTGACCCCCTCCCGCACCTTCTCCAGGGGAAGGGTGGACATCAGGCCCGCCACCTGGAGGGGCAACTCCGCCAATATGTCATGGCCCCTCACCACCACCTGCCCACCCCCCATCCTCTCCACCACCCGGGCCGCGAACAGCATCTCCTCGTCCGAGGCGCCCACCACCACCAGGTTGTGGGAATCGTGGGCCACGGTGGAGGCCATAGCTCCCTCCCTCAAGCCGAAGCCCTTCACGAAACCTATCCCCACGTTCCCCGTTCCCCGGTGCCTCTCGAAAACGCATATCTTCAGCAAGTCCCGGGCGGGGTCCTGGACTGCCCAACCTTCCACTACCCGGGCATCCTCCACCAGGCTCTCCGTGACGATCTGGTCGGGCACCACCCCGATCACCCTCACCTTGCGCCCTTCAGCCCTCAGGGCTATGCCAGGTATCCTGTCCCAGGCGATGTGCACGGAGGCGGGGGCCTGCCTTACAACCCGAGGGGCCACCCAGAGGTTCTCCCCCTCCTGGGCCACCTTTTCCCCCGCACGGTAGACCTGCAGCACCCTCATCCCCTTCAGGTCTTCCAGGACCACCAGGTCGGCCCGGTACCCAGGAACCAGCTCCCCCGTGTCCGGTAGCCCAAATCTCCGGGCAGGGTTAACCGTAACCATCCGTAGGGCCCTCAGCGGTTCGATACCTAGCTCCACCGCCCTTCTCACCAGGAAATCGAGGTGCCCCCTTGTGGAGAGGTCCTCCGGGTTGACGTCATCGCTCACCAAGAGG
Organism: Actinomycetota bacterium; assembly: GCA_028275245.1. Classification (GTDB taxonomy): domain Bacteria; phylum Actinomycetota; class Geothermincolia; order Geothermincolales; family RBG-13-55-18; genus JACVJK01. The sequence goes on along the minus strand of JAPWVA010000002.1, from coordinate 19,458 downwards.
AAACGATCGGGGGACCCGGAGAGTACCGTGGGAAGCAAGGCCTCCAGGTTTCTGGCGGTGGACCCCTCCCTGACGTAAACGTACATCCCCCGGGCGAGCTTCTCCTCGGCCTCGTCGGCGGTCACGCACTCGTGATCCGACAGGATGCCCGCCGCCACGTAGGCGTTGAGCTCCTCGCCTGAGAGTCCCGGGGCATGCCCATCCACCGGTAGACCCCGGTAAGTCCGGATCTTGTCTAAAACCTCTGGCTCGCCGGCCACCACCCCCGGGTAGTTCATGACCTCCCCCAAGCCGATCACCGACCCCTCCTGCCTTAACTTTTCCAGTTCCTCCACCCCCAGGACGGCGCCGGAGGTCTCCATGGGCGTGGCCGGGACGCAGGAGGGTGCCATCACGTGAAGCTCCAGGGGAAGTCCCCGGGATACCTCCAACATATATCTGATCCCCTCCATGCCCAGTACATTGGCTATCTCGTGCAGGTCGGTCACCACCCCCAGGGTGCCTCGGGGCACCACTGCCCGGGCATAATCGGGAAGAGAGACCATGGAGGACTCGACGTGGACGTGGCCGTCGATGAAGGCGGGGCAGACCACCGCACCCCGCAGGTCCTCCTCGCGGTAACCGGAATATCTCCCGATGCCGGCGATCCTCCCCTCCGCTATCGCGAGGTCGGCTTCCCACAGCCTCCCCCCCGCCAGGTCCGTCACCCGTGCGTTCTTCAGGACCAGATCTGCCTTCTCCTCCCCCCTGGCCACCGCGAGCAACCTGCCTACTTTCTCACTTGCCAGATGTTCCTTAGGATATACTTCCATTTCTTCTCCCTTCCCCCGGCCATAGTCCAGGAAAACCGACAAAGGTCTGGTTCATTAGCGGATGACATTTAGCCCAGGCCGTCATTGGGAACCCTGGGATCGGCATCTTGACGGGCCCGTGGGGGAACAACCCCCTTTTCCCGCTCCTGGTCCCCCATCCGGTCTACCAGCCCGAGCCTCAAACCATCGGTTGGCCTCCCAGCTCCCCGGCATAGGAAAGGCCTTCCCCCGGATAACTCCTCGTCTCCAAGATTACCTTCAACGACCCCTCCTGGGAGGCGTATTCAAAGGCCTGCAACCCCATCTCCAATTGGAACCTGCGGTCGATGAGGTCCTGGACGTTAACCAGGCCTCTCACCAGTGCCTTAATGGCCGGCCCGAAGGGTCCACAGCGAGAACCCACCACCGTCACCTCGTCCACCACCAGCGAGGCTATGTCCACGTCCACCCTGCCCACGTAGGTGCTTTTCTGTACGATGACGCCAGAGGGACGGACCAATTTCCTTGCCAGCTCGAAACCCTCCGGCTTACCGGTGCACTCCACCACGACGTCGAAGCTCTCCTCCCCGGTGAGCTCGCTCTCCTTGGCCGTCCTTATCCCCATACGGTCCAGTATGTGCAGCTTATGGTCGTGCTTCCCCACAGCCAGGAGGTTGCAGCCCGGGAGGCGCATGACCTGGGCCGCCAGCAGTCCCAACTTTCCGTCCCCCAACACCGCCACGCTCGTATCGGGCTTGATGTGTACTTGCTCCAAGATGCGGAAGCAAGCCGCCAACGGCTCCACGAAGACCGCTGAATACCTTGGCAGGGTATCGGGGACCACGTGCAGGTTGGCCAGAGGAAGGGTGATGTACTCGGCGAAGGCCCCCTGCCTTCCCTTCATGCCCAACACGGTGCGATAGGAACAGTGTCGGTGCTTTCCCTCCACGCACATCTCGCAGGAATAGCAGGGGCAGTTGATCTCCCCTACCACCCTCTTGCCCACCCAGAAGGGATCATCGGCCCTTTCCACCACGCCTACGAACTCGTGGCCCAGGACCCCCTCGTAATCCATGTAGCCCTTCACTATCTCCAGGTCGGTATGGCATATGCCGGCGGCGATGACCTTTATCAGCGCCTCCCCCGGGCCGGGTTCGGGAACCGGGAGATCGTCCCTGAGCCTGAGGGTCCCGTCGAAGTAAAGGCCGAGCATGCGAAGATCCCTCCTCGACACCAAGCCCCGCTATTCCCCAGATCCGCCACGAACTATTATTTCACAACCCCCCTGATAACGGCACCCAAGCCGCTGGACCGCCGTGCTCAGCCTCCAAGGGTGAAGGGGGATGTACTCCTCGAAGTGTCCCTGGGATCCAGGGGATCCGACATCCCGGGCACGGATCCAGGCCCTGGCGGGTTCTCAGAAACGGGCCGCGGGGCTCCCGTTCCCCTCGGAAGCCGCCTCAGGAACCGCAACAGCGCCGCCTCCTCCCAGGAGGTAGATAATCGAAGGGAGTACCACGAGGCTGGCGGCCATGGAAACCACCAGCGACACGGCGGTGATGGAGCCGAACCGCGCGATGGGGGCCATCTTGGATAGGGAGATTATGGCAAAGGCCCCGGACGCGCAGATGGTGCTTGCCACTATGGTCTTCCCCACCGTGACCAGCGACTTCCTTATCGCTTCTTCCACCTCCCCTGCCTCCAACTCCTCCAAGAAGCGGTGGGTGACATGGATGCCGAAATCGATGCCCACCCCTATCACCATGGAGGCGATGAGGATGGTCATCATATCGAGCTCCCACCCCATCAATGCCAGGAAGCCAAGCTCCGCACCGATACCGGCCACCAGCACGCTCAAGGTGGCAAGCCCATAGGTGATGGATCGGAAGATGACCATCAACACCACTGCCGAGAGCAGTAGGGCCATGAGGCTGGACCAGAGCTGGGTGGGCACCAAATTACCCAAAAGGTCGGAGGTCATGGGGGTCATCCCCCCGATGCGGTACTCTATGCCCCGGGATCCCAGGGCCTCCGCCGCCGCCCAGTGGAGGGCATCGTTCTTTGCTAGAAGTTCCCGGTTATCCTTAGCGCCCCTGGTCATCACGCTCACCAAGGCAGCGTCATGCCCCGATGTCACCAGGAAGCCCTCCTGGGGGCCGAAACTCTCCGCCAGGGCCGCCAGGTCAGCTTCCGCCTCCTCCCGGGTGCGGGGCAATCCCCGGACCACCTCTTCCAGCGAGGACGGCCGCATAGGAACACCCTCCACTCTCCCCGTAGCACGCCTGAAATCGTAGACTAGCTCGGCCAGGCTGGAAGAGTTTTCCTCTCCAAAATAGGGGGTGGTAGCCAGCTTGAGCTGGAAATCGTAAAGGGCGGAAAGAACCCCGGGGTCCAACACGTCCCCCTTCACCAGGACCACGTCCTCCTGCTGCCCCCCGAAGAAATCCTCCTGTCGGTACTCCGCCTGCAGGCTGGGAATATCCTGGGGAGCCAGGGCCCGTAGATCGGGTGTGGTCTTCAGCCTGGGCAGGGAGAGGCCGCAAAAAGCCAGGAGGACGAGGAATACCCCTACCACCGCCCAGGGGTGACGCACCGAAAGGCGGGCCATGCCCTCCAAGCTCCTGTCCACCCTCCTCTCCCTGTGGAATGAGAAGGTGGAAACCCCGCTGGGCAACCTTCCGGCCATCCCCCGTCCCCAGCGGGCCGCCCTCCTCTCCTCCCTGAGGCACATAAGGGCCGGAAGCAGAGTAACACTGAAGAGGAAGCATATCCCCACCCCTAAGCCGCACATCAGGCCGAACTGCCTCACCGCCTCGAAGGCGGAGAGCCGGAAGCTCACGAAACCGAAAAAGGTGGTGATGGAGGTCAAAAACACCGCCACCCCCGCCGTCAGGACGGCCCGGCGGGCGGATTCCCTGCCGTTCATCGACAGGCCGTACTCTTCGTAGAAACGACCCATCATGTAGATCAAGTTCTCCAGGCATATGCCGAGGACCAAGGGACCGATGAGGGCGGAGATGACGGTATAGGGGAGCCCGAACCAACCCATGAGGCCGTAGATCCACAGCGCGGTCATGACGGTCACCAGCAAGGGAAGAAAAACATCGGTCACCCTCCTGAAGGTAAAGTAAAGGACCAGCAGCAGGAAGGCCCCCGCCACCAATGCCAGCAACCAGGTGCTGGAAAAAACGTAGTTCTCCAAATCCTTGTCCACGGAGACGCCCCCGCTCACCGAGACCTTTGCCTGCGGCTCCCCCGCGAAGTACCCCTGGAAGAAGGACTCCAAGCGGTAGGCCAGGTCCCTCCTCTCCTTGGTGTTGAGATCTGGGTTTATCTTTACCCTGATCAAGGTCTTCTTCATGTCCGGCGTAAGCAGCGCCGAGCCCTCCTTCTCCACCATCCACTTCCTGGCCACGGGATCTTCCAGGTACATATTCACGCCCTTTTCAATTGCCTGGGGGAAAGGGATCAACCTGGTGGGATCCTCGGGGTCGGGGACATTAGCGGATTCCTGAAAGAAAAGAAGGGAGGGATCGTCAATGTTTATGCCGTATTCCTGCCTGGCCCGCAGGAGCATGCTGGCGACGAAGCCCCCCAGGAAGTGGTTAACGCTGACATATTTTTCCTTCCCCACCTCCCGCCCCAGCTCCTTTTCCAGGAGGATGAACTTCTTGATCATGGGATAGGAAAGGAGCTGGTCGCTCTCCACCATGACCACCGAATAATCTATCCCACCGAAAAGCCGGTTGACTTCCTGGATGGCCTCAGTGGAGGGAAAACCGGTGGGTAAGAGGTCCCACTGGCCCGACCTCACCTCCATGCGGAATATACCCGCGGCCACCGGGATGGTGAGGATCAGACATGCCAGCACCACCCAGCGGGACCTCTCCGCTGCCAGCCGAGCGAAGAAGGAGAAGACCCGGGAGGTCCCCTTGCCAGCGCCACCGGAGACACGAGAAACCTTTTCCCTTCTATTACCTCCGCGGAACATCGATACCCCTCCCCACCAGCGTACGAACTGCATCGATCCGCCGCCAGTTCCGTGGCCGCCCCGTTCGGCCCGGGGCCTGCGGAGACGGTCTCGCGGCGATATCTCACCCGTTTATTGTAATGTCCCGCCACGACGGTTGGTTACCTGCCCGTGACCCGTAAGACGCGATGGGCTATCATCAGGGGACGGGGGCAGGAGCAAGGTTCTGCCGGGACTCCTTCGGGCGGGAAAAGGCTTCCCCGCCAGCTGGGTAGCCTCTTCGCACTGGTCGGGAGGACGGCGGAGAGCGCCCCAAAAACGCCGAGAGGGGCAAGGGAGGCCTTCCCTTCGCCCACGGGGATCAGGATAGGGAGGTTCGAAATCATGGCCTACCTTATTTGCCGTCAAGTGGAAGACTACTCCATCCCGGTGCTGCGGGAGGTGGTGTCGGATGTCCTGGAGCGTAGTGGCTTGCAGCTCAAGGGAAAGAGTGTGCTGGTGAAGCCCAATCTCCTGGGTCCTTTCCCCCCGGAATCCGGTGTGGTGACCCATCCCTCCCTCGTGCGGGCGGTCCGCGATGAACTCATCGCCCGGGGAGCCAAGGTGATGGTGGGGGACAACCCGGGTCTGCGGGGTTATGGTCTGGTGGAAAGGGTGGGTAAAATCACCGGGGCCGCGGAGGCGGCCGGGGAATGCTGGGTCAACCTGTCCCTCAACCCCGTAACGGCGCGAATCGACTCCCGCTACATCCGGGAAGTCCAGGTCTCCCGCGAGGTTTTGGAGGCGGACATCCTCATATCGTTACCCAAGCTCAAGACCCACGTCAGCACCGTCATCACCGGAGCTATAAAGAACAGTTACGGGTTCCTGGTGGGCGGGGAGAAGGCGCGGCTGCACTCTGCGGCTCCCACCCACGACCGCTTTGGGGAGCTGGTGGTGGACGTTTACGCGTTGCGACCCCCCGACCTAGTGATCATGGACGGGATCGTGGCCATGGAGGGAAACGGCCCCTCTGGGGGTCCCCTCCGTAAGCTGGGGCTGGTGCTGGCCGGGGACAGCGGCGGGGCCGTGGACCTGGCCGTCTGCCGGGTGATGGGCTTGGATCCCAGCAAGGTACCCAGCCAGAGGTGGGCCATGAAAAGGGGGCTATCCCCCGGGGACCTCGGGGAGGTGGAGCTGGAGGGAGACATACCGCGGGTGGAAGGTTTCCGGCTTCCCTCCACGGTGGCCCGCCTCGACCCCCTCGGGCTGGTGCAGAGGGTGGTGTTCCGGGGCATCTCCCGCCCCCGTTTCTCCGTGGACCGGGAGCGGTGCGACGGTTGTGCCTCCTGCGCCAGGGGATGCCCGGCGGAAGCCGTCACGGTCAAGGGCCATCCCGAGTTCGACCGTTCCCGTTGCATTGGTTGCTACTGCTGTTTTGAGCTTTGCCCCCGCGGGGCGATCAAGATAAGGGGTTTCGTCAACCTACTACGCCGGGGAGGATCGGGCTGAACCGCCTCCACCAATCCCTCACCCCGGTTCGCAACTCCCCGGTATGGAAGATGGGGATCCCACGGAGTCCCCTTTCCTGGCTATCTTTTACGCAACCTAGGGCAAGGCGCCCTTCCAAGGCTCCTGCTGAATCCCTAGCACCACGTGTTTCACCTCTTTTTTCCATATTTGCAAAGACAGCGCGGTCCCGTCCGGTGGGGGATCGCCTTGTGGTGCAGTCGACACCGGGACTGCGGCAAGCCCTCTGCCGGAAAGACGCGACGCTGCTCTCTTTGATGTCATGGCTTCCCCCCAGAAAAGGGGATCATCGCCCTGAGTGACCACTGGCCGGCGGTGGACGGAGTCACTGCACAGCAACCACTCTCGGCGCCTCTACCCATCGAACCACTTCAAATGGAATGACAATATCTCCATCCCCGCTGCCATGCCCGGGGGCCACCGTTCGGGCGCCAACGGACTGGGGCCCCTTACGCCCGGGTTCCTGTGGGTCATCCCCCGAGCTCCACTTTCAGCAAGCCGGGGGGTCTGGATGAGCCCGGAAAAGGTGAATGAACGCGAGGCGGTGGGGAATCATTTAATTAAAGCCTTATAATTAAAAGCTTTAAAGCCCCATCCACAGGTTGAGTTCGCAGGTCAGAGAGAAAGAAGAAGGGAATGAAGAAGGGAATGAAGCGACTCATCGTTAAGGGGGCGATGACGTCAGGGCCCGCGGCGGCATTCAGGAGATGCGCTGCAAGGCCCGCGCGAGCAAGCTGAGGGATAAAAGTATATCCACTGAGAAGCGAAAGAAGGGGAATGTCTTGAGCCTTCTCACCCAGATCATTCGGGAAAACGTGCAGAGGTACGACGAGTACGCCATAGTCTTCTTCGAGGGCCAGGCCCATACCAACCGGCAAGAGCTTCAGCGCATCATGAAGTATGCCCGGGGGCTCAGGGAGCTGGGGTTGAACAGGGGCGACGTGCTCCTCGTCTTCATGGAGAACTCCCTGGAAGTGCCCAGGCTCTACACTGCTTGCCTCTTCGCGGGTATCGTCTTCTGTCCTGCCCTTTTTCTCCTGAGCGCCGAAGAGCTCTCCTGGGTCGCTGAGCACTCGGAAGCCGCCTTCCTGGTCACCGACCCGGGGCTCTTCCCCAAGGTAAGGGAGGCCTGTCGTGGGCTCTGGGAAGGGGGCAGGGTCATAGTGGCCCACGAGTCCGTGGAGAAAACCGTGGGCGCTGTGAGCCTACGCGAGCTGGCGGAGGAACAGCCCGCCGAGCTCCCGGATACCGATCCCGCCGACGACGACGTCGCTGCCCTTCTCTACACCTCAGGCACCACCGGCAAACCCAAGGGGGTCCTCCTCTCCCACCGCAACCTGGGAAGCAACGTGGTCTCGGCCATCCGCACGGGAAAGGTGGGCCGGGAAGAGACCGCTCTCAGCTCCCTCCCCCTCTCCCACTCCTTCGGGATCACCGTTTCCCTTATGCCCTGGTTCGCGGGCCTGAAAGCGGTCCTCACCCGCTGGTTCGAGCCAGGGGAGACCCTCATGCTCACGGAATCCCACCACGTTCGTTCCATGGTGGGTGTGCCTGAGATGTTCGTGCAGCTCCTGAACCACCCCCACGCCGACCGGTACAACACTCGCAGTTGGAAAAGGCTGGTCAGCGGGGCGGCGCCCTGCCCGGTGGAGATCCAGCGGGCATTCCACGAAAAGTTCGGGGTGAACCTCTACGAGGGTTATGGCCTCACTGAGGCCTCCCCCATCGTATCCATGCAGGGCCCACACATACCCTTCAAATTTGGCTCCGTAGGCCTTCCCCTGGAGGGAGTGGAAGTCAGGGTGGTAGACGACTTCGATCGCCCCCTGCCACCGGGAAGCCCGGGGGAGATAGTGGTCCGCGGCCCCAACGTGATGCTGGGGTATCTCAAAGACCCACAGGGCACGGAGGAGGCCTTGAGGGGTGGTTGGCTACACACGGGAGACATGGGGTACCTGGATGAGGACGGATACCTCTACGTGGTGGAGAGGAAAAGGGATCTGATAATCACCAGCGGGTTCAACCTCTATCCCGCTGAGGTGGAGGAGGTGCTTCAAGGGCATCCCGCCGTGGAGGAGGCGGTGGTGGTGGGAAAGCCCGACCCGGTAAAGGGTGAGGTGGTGCATGCCTTCATCAAGCTCAAGGAGGGAAGGGTTGCATCCCGGGACGAACTGCTGGAGCATTGCCGACGGCACCTGGTGTATTACAAGTGCCCCAAGGACTTGACCTTCACGGACTCGATACCTAAAAACCTCGTGGGCAAGCCGCTGAGGAGGGCGCTGCGGGAGAGCCTTCTCCGGGAAGGAACTTAGCTCGAAAACCCCTACCTTCAGATCGGCCTACTTTCAGATCGAGACACCTCGAGACATCCGGTTCTTCCGGAGAAGTCCCCGTAGCCATGCCGCTTCCGGCCATAGGAGTTTGCTAATGAGGAACAAACCTCCCTCGAGGCGATGATTCCCCCGAGGTAGCCATGCCGCTTCCGGCCATAGGAGTTTGCTAATCCAGCGTGGCCACCTCGGTCAACCTCGCCTACCCCCACCATCACGCCATGATCCGCGAATAGCCCGGTGGTTTAAGGGTCTCCATTTTCCGTAACGGGACCTCCTTGTAGTTCAACCCAGCGATCAAGGGAAAACGAAATGCCCTCTTTTTCCCGTCCCTGGTCCGGATGTAAAGGGAGGCCCCTATCATGCTAAAGCGGAGTTTCATGTCCCACGGAATGAAATTTTAACCTTGTGCCAAAGGCCGCGTCGGCTCTTGCAGGGAGATGGACTCAGCGCCCCTAGCCTCTTTGGAGAAGGAAAGCCTCATCCACAAAAAACGGCGCTCGGTCAGGGCCACGTAGTAATATCTTGATGCCCGACTCCGAAGCCCGTCCCACGGTTGACCCCGTGCTCCCCCGGCTCCAGGAAGGAAGGGGCCTTCTCCCTCATGTCCCCTTCCGTCACCTTGGCCACATCGACCTGATCTCCTCGCCTAGCCATCCTCGGCGATACCGGTCAGGTGATTACACCCCGTGACCGCGAGGGTTCGAGGGCCTTGCGGTTCTTCCGACAAAGCCCCGGTCTTCTCCGGTCAAAGCAATCCCAAAGCTCTAGTCCATCTGGTCCACACCTCTGCCAACGGTCTTGGCCATGCTTTTACCCGCTTCAAGGTACCGAGCTAGCCTGACCTTCCCGGTGGAGCGGCAAGGCAGGAGGTCCGCGACCGACCCGAGTAAGAGACCTTTCCCTCCTCCGGGGTCAAAGAAGGCCGATCTCTGCGCTGGCCGGAAAAAAGCACCGCACGGGACCAGCAGATACCGGTAAACCCAGGCCCTGCTGTTCCTCACCCCCACATTTGCCCATCCGCGGCATCTCCGGTTTCGGTGGTAAGATGTAATGGTGGCCGCGGCGGTGCCGGGAGATCCACCGCGGGACTGCCTCGCGGCACAAGGGTGGTGGAACCCCTCCAGGGGTAATGATCAGAGCCGTTTTTTTACAGGGGGGCACGGTCATGACCAGGTTTGTCAAGCAATTTTTTGTGATCACCCTTGCGTCATTGCTTTGCCTCCCCCTCGCTTCCTGCGGCCGGGAAAACGGCGGGACAGCGAAGGTGGTAGGCGAAAGCTCCTGGGAGGAGACCGGGGCAGGCGAATCAACCGGCGTGGAAGCCGGCCCCACCGTACTGCTGGTGATAGCCCAGGAGGACTTCCAGGACGTGGAGTTCAACACGGTGCGCCATGCCCTGAAAAGCGCCGGTTATACTGTCTCGGTGGCCGCCGAGGAAAGGGTGCCGGCGGTGGGCGTCTCCGGCACCAGGGTGGTTCCCGACTTCTCCCTCTCCGAGGCCCATGCGAAAGGGCATGCGGCGGTGATATTCATCGGTGGCCCGGGTACACCCTCCCTTTTCGATTCCGGCGAGGCACATCGCCTGGCTCGGGAAGCGGCCCAGGGAGAGGGATTGCTGGCGGCCATTTGCCTGGCACCTGCCATCCTTGCCAGGGCCGGCGTTTTGAAAGGGAAACGGGCCACCGCCTATCCCACGGCGGCGGAGGATCTGGAGGTGGGTGGTGCCCATTACACCGGTGCCGCGGTGGAGGTCGATGGCAACATAGTGACCGCCCAGGGGCCGGAGGCCAGCGAACAATTCGCCGGGATCATCCTGGAAAGGCTGCGCCATACCATGGGCCGAAACGGAAGCGATTGACGGGATGGGGCCTTGGAACTGAGCGGCACAGGGTCAGTGCCCAAGGGGTTCGGCCTTCATCCCGGTCCTCTATAGCCGCGGCTCCGACGATAGTGCCCATCCTTCGGTGGTCTCGGTGTGGATCGTGCTCCCGCGAGGGTATCCCCCAGGGAGGGAGGCTAACGGTACCGTGCTTTCTTGCTCGCCATTTCCCCGCGGCCAGAGATGACGAGCGAGGTGATGCATTTCCGTGTTTAGACCATGGCTCCTCTCATCTCGGCTGCCCTAGGAATGTCGGAGGAGGGCAGGGTGACTCCGCTGCCTGCCGGGGAAAGCTATCCTTCCTCGCCGGGGAAATGGAAGGCACCGGGATGCGGAGATCGGGGAACGGGAGCATAGATCGCCTTGATAGCACAAAAGGCGCGGCGCCCCGGATGCACCTTGGCCTGAAGGGAAAACCGGGCATCGGAAAGGCCAGCTCACACAAGGCCCAGTCCCTCGTCCTCCTCCACCCTCCTACGTAGTTCCCGCCAGGCCTTCTCGCCCGGGGAGAGCCTCCCTGCCTCCATCTCCTTCACCACGGTATATAGGGAGCGCTGCACGAAGAGGCGCGTTGATCTCTCCCTGCCTCTCCTAAGGATATCTCCCGAGAGGTATTCCACTTCTGTTCTGCCGTACCTGGCCAAGTGCCATGACATGGGGGGCATCAACCGGTCCCAGACTCCCTCCCGGAAGGGATCGGCACCTGACTCCTCCAAACCCAGGGCTACCCTGGCCTCCCGGCATGCCCTGTCAACCAGATCCTTGGCCTCCCAGTCCTCCTTCAGTAGGCAGGGAGGCTTGGCCGCCACGGCACAAATGGCGTTTATGGTGGAGGAAACCGCCATCCTCTCGGAAATCCCCCTCCTTGCCTCCTCCCCCTCCAACAGGTGAACCGGGACTATATTAGAAATGATTTCCATAAAAGTCCGGGCCGCCTCGGAATCGAACCCCTTCCCTGCTACCAAGGCCACTTCCCTCGCCTCCTCCACCTCCACCGGGCCGCCCTCCGAAAGGCAGGCGGAAACCCGGCATATGAGGGAAGTCGAGCGAGAGGGGCCCACCAAGTTCTTCAGCTCCGGAAGGACGTGACCGTCCTGGGCGCTGATGTAATAGGTTTCGCGATGTACGAAGGGGCTCACCTTCCTCAATGCCTCCGCCGTGCACTGGGCGGGCACGGCGATGAGCATCAGGTCGAAGGGATCCACGGGCCTCCCGAATTCCCCCAATTCAATCCCAGAAATTCCCTCCAGGCAACCCTCCAGCACCAGCCCCCCCGAACGGAGCCACTCCCTCCGGTCCGGATCCGATTCGTAAACCACCACCTCTGCCCCGCCGGTCCTCAGGAGAAAGGAAAAAAGGCTCCCCACGGCACCTCCACCCAGCACGGCTACCCTCATGCTCCCATCTCCTCAGCATGATCAGCCGGGTTCCCGGGGCCGGCTACCGGTTCGACCTCTCCCCGTCCGGAATCCCCGCTTCCCGGTACCAAGCCCGGTCCCCTACCGGGCTCCTTTTCAGCGCTTTCCGTCCCACCTTCCTTCATCCCTGGTCGTCAGCCAGGCCCGGGTTCTCCGGCCCCTCCACCGGACCTTGTTCGGGAGGTGGCGGGGGTATGGGCTTGGAAGTCCATATGAACACGGGCGTCCCCACTTCCACCAGGTCGAAGAGCTCTACGATGTGGGCATTGGACATCCTGATGCAGCCGTGAGAACGCATCCCCGGCGCGAAGCTGGGGGTTCCATGGATGAGCACCAGGCCCCCTCCCGCGTTGGTCACCAGTGCCCTGAGCCCCAGGGGGTTGTTGGGCCCAGGCTCGATTCGGGGTGGCATGTTCTTCGACCAGTCGGAGTTGGGGTTTATCCAGACCGGATTCTTCTCCTTGCGTATAATCCTGTAGCTCCCCAGAGGCGTGGGATACTTGGGGGTACCCACCGCCACCGGATAGGTCTTCACCAGGGTGTCCTTGTTGTAGAGCTTCAGGGTGAAGCCCATTACGTCCACCACTATCACGCTTTTGAAACGGTCGTCGGTCACCGAGGGCGCCACCGTGGCCACCACCGCCTCCACGGTCCTCTCCTCCGCCAGCAACGCCTCCATGACCTTCCTCGCGGTGGCCTCCTGGTCCATCTTCTGTCCCTCCCTGGCCCACGTGTAGCTGAGCTTCCCGGTCTTGAAGTCGAAATCCAGGGAGGCGTTGCGGGGGCTTTTGTCGATCTCCCGGGCGATGGAGGAGATCTTGCTCTTTAGAGCTCCCTCGTCGAGGGTATACTCCAGCCCCACCTCCACCTCCGCAGGCCGGGCGAAGAGGCGACGGTATAACCTCTCCCAGAAAGACCTCTCCCATCCCATGCGGTATGCCCGGTCCACCAGGGCCTCCACGTCCACCCGTAGGTTCAAGTCGGATGGCTTTATCTCCCAGCTCCTTTCCCCGTATTTCAGGGTCACCGGCTTGCGCAGGGGTGCCACCACCTTTTCCTGCAGCAGGTTTATGACCTCCTCCCTGTGCATGCCGGAGACGTCCACTCCCAGCACCCGGGTATTGGGAAACATCCTCCCCCTCTGCCTTGCATCGGCGTAGGCGACCACCGACCCCACCAACACCAGCAGGAACACTGCGGCCGCCACTGCCAGGAGGAGCCACTTCCAGGCCCTCCCAGGCCTTCCCCACCGGTCTTTCCGCTTGATGGAAATATCCATCCTCGCCTTATCTCCTTCCTTACGCTCGCTCCATTCCCCTCACCCGCACCTCCGCCCTCGAGGAATCGACCGGCCCCTCATGGCGCTGGGCCTCGGGAAAACCTCTCATGTTTACTTCCCCGCACTGGGATCGACGGGGAATGAGGGAGGTCGGTTCCTCTTTCGAGGCCCGGTCATGAACCCAACCTGGGGACACGGCTTCGGCGTTGGTCAGGTACCCCAAGACGGGATCCCCGACCCGGTCCTCCCCCACTCGTCGCCGGAGATCACCATCTCTCCGTGAACTGCTGGAAGTAGCTGTAAAAGGAATATTCTGAGAGAACCCTCTGCCTTTCCTCGTGCAGCGACCTAATGAGCCTCATGTCCCTCGAGGCACCTTTTCTACCCTCGGCTTCAATCATCTCCAGCAGCTCCTGGTGGCGTCGCCTCAATTCCTCCAGGCGACGATGGTAGCTGGGGATGTAGACGGCATCCAGAATCCCACCGTGGAATCTCGCCAGGGTGCCGCACCTAGTGCAGACCATGTGACCCGTGCCTTCCTCTTCCCTCATCAAGCCATTACAGAGGGGGCAGTGGACCTCGCCCTGAAGCATTATGACCTTCCACAGCATGGCCTGGGTTTAACATCCCACGCCATCATGATAAACCCTGGCGCCCGGGCAGGACTAAGGTCAGGGGTCAAACTCCCTTATTATTCCTCCTGGGCGGGCTCACCTCCCATGAGTAACCCGATGATAAGGAGCAGCGCGCCCACGATCAGGAGTGCCCAGGGGATATATACCTTGGCCACGTTGATCTTTCCCAGGGCCCTCTTGGCCTCGTCCACCACGGTCTTGATCGACTCAGCGGTCTGCGAGTACTCGATGCGGAATATTTTCTGCTTACCCTCCCCGGCCATCTTCTGCTGGAGCTCGGATAGCTTGCCCAGGTAGGGGGCCAAGGCCGGGTCGGAGGCGTACTTGGTGAAGACGGAAAAGGCGGCGGTCAACGCCTCCCGGTCCACCTCCATGGATACGGTCTCCACGTTCTTGTAGGTGTCTACCGGTATGCCGGTCTTGGGTTCCACAGAGGTCTCGTTTTCCATAGTCCAGTAGTACTTGAGCGGGACTCCCGCCTCCAGGGCGGAACTCAACTGCTTGAGGTCCTCTGCGGAGAATCTCTGCCGGGCCAGGGCCAATAGGCCGTCCACGTCCACGCCCATGGTCTTCAAGCTGGCCTTGAACTCCTCGAAGGGAAGGGTGGCGGGAAGACCATAAGCCTCCAAGCAGGCGGGGTCCAACGGCTTTTCTTCGAAGGAGCCGCGGAAGTTGTACACGGTGATGCCTTCCTTCTCCTCCTCGCTCACGAACTCGCTTTCCACCGCATCGTTTATCTCGTTCTTCCATATCCGATACTTCTCGTCCCTGGAGGTATCCATGGGCAGGAAGGGGTAATAGCTCCCCTGGCGATCGACCACGTAATCCTCCCTCCAAGCGTAAGCTCGCCCGTCCTGGAGGTTCTCGAAGGTCTTTCTGTCCAGGACATAGGCGAAACGTTGCTCCTGTTTTTGCATCCCCAGGTCCACCAGGATCTTCTCAAGGATCACCCCCTTGGCGGAATCGTACTGGGCAGCATCCGACTTGAGGCTCCTTTCCACCTTTAAGTCCATCTCAACCTCTTTCCCCTCGGGAAGGGGACGATGGGAAACGGGGTCCACGAACCAGGTCATCTTTCCCATGTACTCCGCGGCGGAGTCGATGTCATCGGGAAGCTTGACCAGGGCGCTCACCGCCACCGCCCACCATATAATCGATGCCAGTATCAACAGTATTCCCAGGACGATCATCACTTTACTGGCAATGCCCTTCATCTCGCCCCTCCTTCGTCGGATCCGCTACCGCTACGAAAAGCACTCACCGGGATTACACGAAATACACGAAAATCCTTCTGCATACACCGCCTACCTCATATCGTTCTTCGCCCATGCCGGCAAACCTCCTTCCCCGCCATTTCCCACGAAACCAGAAATCTATTTCTCGAAATCCTCGCCCCTTATCCCCCGGTTTTCGGTCCCCATCCCATTCGACCCCACGGGACAACCTTCTTTTCCTGGCTCTTTCTCGGCCTGCACGCTTCCACCCCGTCAACATCGCCTCCTCATGATGATCCACCGCGCGATGATCATGCGATTACTATATATCCCATCGAGCCAACATCCCTTCCCACTTGGAAAGGGTTTCCCCTTCTACTAAGGGAGCTGCCCGGGTCTCACTGCCCTCCCCCTTCCTGCACTCCCTCTTCCTGTGTTCCCCCTTCCTACGGCAAACGAAAACCGGGCGAGAGGTGACCTCCGCGCCAGCCCCTCCCGTACGAAAAGTACATGGGCCTTTCCACCACGATGGCAGCGTCGGAATGTATCTCCGCGGAGACGGATTCCATGGAGCCGAATTCCGAGTTCACATTCATGGTAAGACGGTATCCGGGGGGGATCACCGCATCGCGGTAAACCTGCCTCCCCGATTCCCCCACCAGGACCACCTGCACCCGGGCCCCTGCCTGGCCGGGGTTCAGGAAACACAGCCATTCGTAGAAGCCCTCCCCAGTGTAGCCCTCCGAGAAGTACCAGTGCCTCGACGGGCTCGATACCGGCATCCCCACGTCCCCCCCGGCGATGCTACCCCGGTATGAGTAATAGATGGGCCTTTCCACCATCAAGGGCGTCCCCGATCTCACCTCCAGAGCCACCTCCTTCCCGGGCCCCACCTCCCCATTTACGAACACGGTGGCCCTCCCCCAGGGCGGAACCAGGTACCTGGCATCGCGCCGCTCCCCGCCGGAGGTGCGGAAGGTCACCTCCGCCTCGCTCGTCTCCTCCGAGGGGTTGAAGAGGCACAGCCATTGCTCGAAGCCCTCCCCGGTGTAGCCCTCGGCGAAGTACCAGCGCACGGAGGGCTGGTTGACCCCGGGGGAGACGTGGCCCCCCGCCCACTTTCCCTTGTATAGGAAGTACATGGGCCTCTCCGCCACCACGGGGCGGTCGGCGGTGATTAGGGTAGAAACCTCCATTCCCGGCCCCACGTCTCGGTTGACATCCAGGGTGACCCTCTTGAGGGCGGGCACCTCCAACCGCCTCTCCTTAACCTTGCCTCCCCGGGAGAAGTACTCCACGGTAACGCCGGCCGGTTCCATCCCTGGGTTGAAGAGGCACAGCCATTGCTCGAAGCCCTCCCCGGTGTAGCCCTCGGCGAAGTACCAGCGCACGGAGGGCTGGTTGACCCCGGGGGAGACGTGGCCCCCCGCCCACTTTCCCTTGTATAGGAAGTACATGGGCCTCTCCGCCAGGACCGGGAGCTCGGACTCCACCATCATCGACACGTCCTTGCCCCTGCCCACCTCCCCGGCCACGTTGACCGTACGCCGGGTCATCCCCGGGACTGAGTACGTCCTGAAAACCGCATCTCCCTCGGCGAACGCGTAACTGACCGATACTATTGCTTCCTCCAGGCCGGGGTTGAAGAGGGTCAGCCATGGGTCAAAGCCCTCCCGGGTGCAACCCTCCGCGAAGTACCAACGCGTGGCGGAAGGCGCGCATAGCACCGTCCTGCCGGCCGAAAAGGTGCTTCCGTCCCGATAACGGACGGTGGCACTGACTCTCCTCTCACCGTCCTGCCCCCCAGAAAGCCCGAAATCGAAGTCGAAGGGGGGAGCGGTCCTCGTCATCTCCCCCACTCCCTCCAGGCTCACCTCGACCCTTTCCACCAGCTCCTCACTCACCACCTGTAGGGACACCCTGACGTTCTTCCCCGCCACCATCCCCTCGCGGGGAGATACGAAGGATATCCTGGCGGGGACCTTGATGCCCCGCAAAATGGCCCGGGCCTCCCTTTCCAGATAGGCATCGTCTCGCAACCTCTTCTCTTCATCGGGATTGCTGATGAAGGAGGCCTCGGTGAGAACCGCTGGCATGAATGTGTTATTCAGTACATACAGGGACCTCTCCTTGACGCCGCGGTTTGTGAGCTTGAGCTCGGCCACCAGCTCCGCCTGTATTGAGTTGGCCAGCTGCCTGGTGAAATCCCCCGCCGCCGGAGATATCAGGGTCTCGGTACCATTCACCGAGGGGTCGCTCACGGAATTGTGGTGGATGGATACGAAGATGTCTGCCCTCCAGGAATTGGCGATCTGACACCTGTCGCTAAGGGAGACGTAACGGTCATCGGCCCTGGTGAGCAGCACGGAAGCACCCTCGGCCTCCAGTAACGCCTTCAGTTTCAGGGCCACCTTGAGGTTGACGTCCTTCTCCTTGAGGCCGGTAGGCCCCACCGCCCCCGGGTCCTCCCCGCCATGCCCTGGGTCCAGGCATACCTTCACCCCAAACAGGGAGCTTCCCGGCGAACCCTTCGCGGGACGAAGACCCGAAACCGGTAAGAACAACGAGAAGAGCATGAGCAGGGTCAGGGCCGTCAACAGGCACGCGGTCCTTCTCCCTATCCCATACCTCGAAACCGTCTTGCCTTGTTTGAGCAGCATCTCCTGGAGTTCAGGACAGTCAATGCCTTCCAAGGTCTTGCTCAACCGCGGTAGGCCACCGCCGATACCTCCAGCAGGAAGCCTCCCGGGACCTCAACCCCGGCCACCGAACGAGCTGGATAAGGTGGTGAGAAGAACTCCTCGTATACCTCGTTGAAGGCGGGAAGATCGTCCATGTCCCTCAGGTAAACCGTCACCTGTAGCACCTGGTCCAGGGAGCTCCCCGCCTTCTCCAGCACCTTCTTGAGGTTCCTGAGCACCACTAATGCCTCCTCCCTAACATCGCCGGCCACCCGGCCACCGTTCGGCCTTACTGCCACCAGCCCGGAGACGAAGACCAAGTCCCCCCGCACCATGGCCGGGGAATAGGGTCCCTGGGGCCTGGGGAGGTCCTCCCCCCAAACAGGCACCTTTTCCTCCATCTAACACCTCCCATGAAAACGCCCACCGGCCAAGCAATTCCCACCGCTGGCCAGAGGCTCGGGTACCGAACCCAAGCTTTCAAGACCTCGTACCAAGCTTTCAAGACCTCGTACACCCGATAATAAAACCTGAGGGCGACAAGGCGCTCGAGGGATGATCGATTCCTGGGTTGTCCCCTCCACCCTGGCGTGGATCCCTGCTCCCGCATCCCCGCTTCCACCCGGCTCATGCCCGGAAACGGCGCAACCGCAGGGAGTTACCGACCACGCTGATGGAGCTGGCCGCCATGGCCGCCGCCGCGAATACCGGGTTAAGGGTTATCCCCCACAGGGGATAAAGAACACCGGCCGCCACCGGGATCCCCACGGTGTTGTAAAAGAAGGCCCAGAAGAGGTTCTGCCTGATGGTCCCCAGCGTCCTTCGGGCCAGGCGGAGAGCGAGAGGGACCTTCCTCAAGTCCTCTCCCATGAGGGTGATATCCGAGGCCTCCACCGCCACATCGGTCCCCGTTCCCACGGCTATTCCCACGTCCGCCTGGGCCAGGGCGGGAGCGTCATTGATACCATCTCCTACCATGGCCACTGCCTTCCCCTCTTCCTGCAAGCGGGCGATGACACCGGCCTTCTCCCCCGGTAAAACCTCTGCCATCACCCTGTCGATCCCCAGGCGCGAGGCTACCGCTTCCGCCACTGGGAGACGGTCGCCGCTAAGGATCACCGTTTCCAGGCCCATCTCCTTCAACATCATCACCGCCTCCGGCGCCTCCGGCCTGACCTCGTCGGCCAGCGAAATCATACCCACCAGGGAACCGTCCACCGCCACGAAGACCGCCGTGCTGCCTCGCGAGCCATTCTCCCTCAGTGTTTCCCTCCATCCATCCATGGGAATCCCGCGCGATTCCATGATCGCCTCGTTGCCCACCAGGACTTTCCTGCCGTCCACGATCCCTTCAACCCCCAGCCCCGGCAGGGCGGAAAAATCGCTTCCCCCCGGTAACTCGAGTCCCCTGCCTTCCGCCTCCTTCACCACGGCCCGGGCCAGGGGATGCTCGCTCATCCTTTCTAGGGCCGCCGCCAGGGCTAAGACCTCCGACTCCCCGTATCCCATCACCGCCTTCACTTCCTGGACCACCGGCCTTCCCATGGTCAGGGTACCGGTCTTGTCGAACACCACCGTGGTGAGACGTCCCGCCTTCTCCAGGACCTCGCCGCCCTTGATGAGTATCCCCATTTCCGCCCCCCTTCCCGTCCCAGCGATGATGGCGGTGGGGGTGGCCAGTCCCAGGGCACAAGGGCAGGCGATTACCAGAACCGACACCATGCTCAACAGGGCGCGGTTGAAGGCGGG
>JAPWVA010000033.1 GCA_028275245.1 Actinomycetota bacterium | reverse complement strand
ATTCGCATCGTCACCACCCTGGCCTACGAGCTACGCCGTCGCGGTGGCGGTTATGGCGCCGCGGGTATCTGCGGCGGTGGCGGACAGGGAGACGGGATGGTGATCAGGGTGGGATAGTGTGATAATATCCTCGCGGCCGCCCGGTGGAGGGCGGTCCGGTTCGGGGGATCCTCGGGACGACGCCGGTGGTGGACGTCGGGACGAAGGAGGTTGAGATGTACGAGCTTACCGAGGAACAAAAGATGCTCCAGCAGACGGTGAGGCAGCTGGCCAAGGAGAAGGTGGAGCCCCGGGCGGCGGAGATAGATGCCAAGGGCGAATATCCATGGGATATGTTCGAGTTGCTCAAGGAGAACGACCTGCTCTCCCTGCCCTATCCTGAAGAGCTGGGGGGTTCGGGGGCGGACCTCATGAGCATCTGTATCGCCATCGAGGAACTGGCCAAGGTATGCACCAGCACCAGCCTCATCCTGGGGGTCAACAAACTCGGCTCCACTCCCATCCTTCTGGCGGGCAACGATGAGCAGCTCAAGAAGTACATCCCGCCCCTGGCCCGGGGTGAGAAGCAGTGTGCCTTCGGCCTCACCGAGCCCGGCGCCGGCTCCGATGCGGCTGCCATGAGCACCCGGGCGGTGAGGAAGGGAGACGTTTACGTCATCAACGGCCAGAAATGTTTCATCACCAACGGGGGCATCGCCGACATCTACACCGTCTTCGCCAAGACCGACGAGAGCGCCGGCGTCAAGGGCATCTCCGCCTTCATAGTGGAGAAGGACTTCCCCGGTTTCGAGGTGGGGAAGAAGGAGAGCAAGATGGGTATCCGGGGTTCCCAGACCACCGAGCTCATCTTCACCGACATGGAGGTGCCCGCCGAGAACCTCCTGGGCAAGGAGGGTGAGGGCTTCAAGATCGCCATGATGACGCTGGACCGCACTCGCCCCACCATCGGCGCTCAAGCGGTGGGCATTGCCCAGGGAGCCCTGGATTACGCGGTGGCCTACGCCAAGGAGAGGGTGCAGTTCGGTGCGCCCATCGCCCGGTTGCAGGGGATCCAGTTCATGATAGCCGACATGGCCATGCAGATCGAGGCCGCCCGTCAGCTGGTGTACTACGCCGCCAATCTGGTGGAGAGAGCCGGCAGGGAGGCCTCGGCGGTGTCCGCCATGGCCAAGTGCTTCGCCAGCGACGTGGCCATGAGGGTGACCGTGGACGCCGTGCAGATCCTGGGCGGTTATGGTTATATGACCGACTATCCCCTGGAGAGGATGATGAGGGACGCCAAGATAACCCAGATCTACGAGGGCACCAACCAGATCCAGAGGGTGGTCATAGCCCGCCACATCCTGGGCTGAAGCCTAATCTTATACGGACGCAGCGAAAAGGAGGAGGGACATCCCTCCTCCCTTTCTTTTCTCAGCTGAATCGCCGACCTTTGTCCTTTGAGTCTGCCGGTCTTGTCCCTGACGTCAATTCATGACGTCGATTCAGTGGACCCCTCGCTTCCAGGAACCCGCACCCTTGGCGCCTGCTAGGATGAGGCCCAGTCCCAGCATCGCCAGCAAACCCGCGCCTGCCAGCACGAGAGCCAGCTCAGCCCCGGTCACCGGCAGGGTCTGTCCAGCCACCTTGGGAGCCGGTGTCGGAGCCGGTGTTACCGAGGGAGGCCCGGGAAGGGGCGGGGTGACGATCTCGCCCGCCACCGGGACCCGATTGAAGAAGTCGACCCTCTCCGTCTCGCCCGGCTCCAGGCGCAGCGTCCTGGCAGTGGGCGCCGTGCTCTCGTACCCGAAGGGAACGATCTCCTCCACCGTATAGATGCCAGCCTGGAGCTCCGGGAAGGAGTAGGAGCCGTCGACCAGGGTTTCGGCTACGAGAACAACCTCATCGCGAGAATCCTTAAGCCGTATGGTCACCCCGGCCAGGTTTCCCTCGTCGGAACCGGCGGAGCCGTTCCCGTCCAGGTCGTTCCACTTCAGGCCCCATACCTGACCATAAGGGGCGTTTAGGAAGTCCACCCTCTCCGTTTCGCCTTCTTCCAAGGTCGTCGTGGCCTCGGGGGAGGTGGTGGGGTAGGAACCCGCCGGTACTGTTTCCCGGACCAGGTAATTTCCCGGGGGAAGGCCATCGAAGACGTAGAGGCCGTTTTCATCGGTCAGGACACCGGCGGTATAACCGTCGGGACCTTCCAGCGTCACTAGCACGCCTTCCACCGGCGGCTCGGTCGCCTGGTGAACACCATCGCCGTTGGCGTCCAACCATTTGAAACCGGATAAGGAGGAGCCCACGGGGACCCTGCGGTTTATGAAGACCAGGTGGACATCATCCCCGGGACCCAGGAGCAATTCCACCACCGGATCGGTCAGGGCTTCCCAGCCCTCGGGGATCTTCTCCTCCAGGGAATAACTCCCGGGCATAAGCCAACCGAAGTCGAAGGTGCCGTCGGGCCCGGTCACCCTGGTCTCCGTCCCCGAGTAAGCGATTGCGGGCTCCTGGCCTCCGTCCCTCACCGGGGTGAGGGCGAATTCCACGCCCTCCACCGGTTCGTCCGAGGGGTACTCGATCTTCTCGCCGGTCAGCCTGGGCATGGGCGCGTTGAGGAAGAACACCCGGGCGGTCTCGTCTCCTTCCAGGCTCAGCTGGACCCAGCCGGAAGAGGTGGGGTAATACCCCTCGGGCACCTCTTCCTGCACCATGTAATCACCGGGCTCGAGGCCGGTGAAGGAGAAGTAGCCTCCCTCGCCGGTAACGGTCTCCGCCACCTGCACTGGGCCCGGCAGGGACTCGGATACCCGGCTCGTGCCGAAGTCTGACCATATGAGGGTGTAAAGCCTCATGGTCACCCCTGGCAAGCCCTCCTCGCCCTCGTCCAGCGTGCCGTCGCCGTTGGCGTCCAAGTATTTCCAACCCTCGATCTCACCCTTCTCCTCTTCCTGTGACCAACGATTCAAGAAGGGCGGTTCTACGGTGGCCGTCTCCCCCGCCGCCACCTCCACCAGGCGGGTGGTGGACCCCACCGGCTCGCTCCCCTGCGGGAGCACCTCTGTGACCATGTAAGTTCCCGGTTCCAGGCAAGCGAAGGCGAAGCGGCCGTTTTCATCGGTGAGCGTCTCGGCGACGGGGCCGCCGCCGTTCATGACCGCTACCTGGCCGTTGGCCCACCATAACTGGATTATCACGTCCTCCCAGGGTCCGTCTCCCTCGTCCAGCTGGCCGTTCCCGTTGACGTCCTCGTACTTGGAACCCTCCAGGGAGCCGCAGGCCGGTTCGCCTTCTCTGACCACTATCTCCACCTCGGCCGGGTCCTCCAATTTGTCCACCCTGGCCTTGTTCAGCAGTGTGTAGGTTCCGGGGGCGGTGGCGGTGAGCGATTTGGTGATCACGATGGTGTAGGGTGCGTTCCGGGGGTCGAGCTCCCAAGGTCCGTCGAGGTCTGCGGCGGGAGCCCCGTTGATGGTGGTGGACTTTATCTTATAATCGAGGCCCGTGGCCGGTGAGACGCTTTCCTCGTCCACCAGGATTGGGTTGACGGCCCCGGCCGATGGCTTGGAGAAATCCTTGCGATAATGGAAGGTATGGCTTTTCATCCCCGGCGGGGGAGGGTCAGGCTTGTTGGATATGGTGATCTCGACCAAGTTGGACAGGGAGGTCACCTGGTCCAGGGAGACCGGCAGGATGAAGGTGCCGGAGTACGAGTACCCGTGCGGGCCTCCCGTGGGGATGGCCGCCGTGCCCGTGGGCACCGTGGTGGATATAGAAGAGGTGGCGGGAAGCCAATCGGGGTCGCCCGCCTTGTACCATACGGTGTCGCTCACCGAGGTGACATCTGCCGGCCAATCGCCGGTGTTCTTGACGAAGATGTCGCCCTCGATGTGGAAGGTGTTGGGGTTTCCGTCGATCCCCACGGTGATGGTGAAGGTCGCCTCCTCCTCATCACCCACCTCCATCTCCAGGTGGGGGGGTTCTGCGGATTTATCCAGGCTGATCTCATATCCCACTGGGTAGACCGCGTCCACGTCCTTCCAGATGTCCAGGGAGGTAACCTTCCAGGGGGCGTTACTCCCTCCCAAAGTCGCTCCCAAAGTCGCGGAAGTATTCCCAGCGGACAGACCGCTCTCGGACCGGTCCCCGGGGCCTTCGGTGGGGTTTACCTCCCCCTCGGGTTGACCCCCTGCGCCTTGGTCTTCGCTTCCCGTCGCCACGCCTCCACCACCGTCACCAGTGGCAGGACTTCCTCCCGTTTCCCCTGGTCCCACCTCTCTGCTTTCCATGCCCGGGGCCCCGGTTGCCCCAGGCGTTGGGTCACCACTGGCCGTCTGGGCGTAGGATTCTCCCTCCGAGTTCCCCTGGCCTCCCGAGAAGGCGGCCTGGGGGAAAAGGGTGGAGCCGAGGATGAAGGCGGCCAGGGAGGCCACTATCAACCAAGGTGCCCATGCCTTCGCCCGGCCATCTCTTTTTCCCGTTTTCCTTTTTCTCGCTTTCATTTTCATACCTTCTTTCTCATCTTTTAGCTTTTAGCGGGTTCTCGGCTAAAGGTGCCCATCCAGGCGGTCCCTGGCCGTAACCCCCAGAACCCCCTAGCCTCCCAAGCCGGAACCCTAACCTCTGCTACCCTGACCTCGGCTCGGCCTTCCGCAAGGGGCCACGACCCCCACAACTCATCCACCCAGCGGTGGGCTTAGGGTTCCCCCGGGGGCTCGCGGTGAGTCATCTCCGGGATCTCAATCCCCCTTTCCTTTCACCGGAGCTCAAGAAAAAACAAAAACCGGCCTTACAAACGAGGCCGGTTTCACTATTCGCTCCGGACGGCCCAAGTGACCAGTTATGGGCAGCCCATCGAAGCTTCCTCGCCAACATTATACCCACCACGGCCTTTGGGAAACCTGTGGGGGCAAGAGGGGTTGGATGGGGTATGACATAGATCAACGAACGGTGATCCTCGGTGACCCTTGGCAGGTGCCGCCCGCTCTTTCTCCCATGGTTCGATCCATGGTTGTCAGCAGCGTCGCACTTTCCCCCACAGAGGGCGGAGGATATCATGGCGAGGGGTGGAAAGATGAAAAGGCTACTGGTCGTGGGGGACAGCTTGGCGGGAGGCCTGCCCCACCTATGCTATCCCCGTCTGGCCGCCCGCAGGCTTTCAGGATGGTGGGTAAGGGCGGTGGCTCTACCCGGGAAGACCGTCCGCAAGCTGGGCGAGGAACTGGCCGCCAGGCTTCCCCTTTACCAGCCGGATGTACTGGTTTTCCAAGGAGGGGGGAATGACCTGCTCATACCCTACTTGGAGGCAAGGGGAGGGAGATGGAGCTTGCTGGCCCGGTCGCTGCTGCGGGGCGGCAACCGGCCTGCCTCGGGCGAGAAGGAGTTCGGAGAACTCCTTCGTAGGGCGCTAAGCCTTGCCCTAAAGACAAACCCCGGGTCGGTGGTCATCTTCTCCGTACCCTGTCTGGGAGAAGACCCCCGGACTCCCCTCAATCAGCGGAGGAGGCTTTACAACGCGGTCATGGAAGAGGTGGCTGGAGAAACAGGAGTGAGGTTGGCGAGGATAGACTTGGCCATGGAGGAAGTCATCCACAGATGTGGAAGGGCGAGTCCTTATCTCATGGACGAGTTCTCCGGGTTTTTCTTGGACGCCTTACGATCCCTGACCCCCGGCATGGCTCTCCGCTTGAGCGAGAGGCGAGGTCTTCACCTCACTCTGGATGGGGTGCATCCCAACCCCCGGGGGGCCGAGCTGTTGGCGGGGTTGTTGGTGGAGGCGCTGGACAGGACAGTATGACCGGTTCGCGCCGGGATATCTCCCTCCAAATCGGGGAGCCCTTTACTTGGGCTTGCGCGTCCATCCTCTCGTTTTCTCTTCGTTCGTCCGCTCGTCTCCATTAGAGCGTGCTTCGACGCTTACAGCCGGGGATCAGCCGGCCCCGTTAGTCGAGATCTGGTTGAGATCTGGTACTGAGATCTGGTAATGAGAGCGGATGATGCAGGTCCTCCCAGGTATATCACGTTTCCCCAGGGTACTCCCGGCCTTCCCTTTCCCGTCGCCTTAGCATGGCCAGGTTCAGCTCTGCCCCGAGCAGCACCACTAGGGCTCCATAGTACAGGGCGAGCAACAGAAGGGCCGCTCCCGCCAGGGATCCGTAGGCGGCAGAAAGGTGGCCCAGGCGGGAATAGTACCAGGCCAGGAGGAGCTGGAGGGGGTTGAGGAGGAAGGCGGAGAAGAGGGCGCCCGGGAGAACATATCCGGGGCGCGGTTTGGGCTCCGGCGAGGCATAGTACAAGAACACCAACCCTAGGCATTGTACCCCCACGGAAAGGAGGAAGGAGATCACCCTGGTGATCATCCCCAGCGCCGGGTGACCTCCCGCCCGAGAGGTGATGAACCAGTGGCCAGAGGCGCCCAAGGCGAGGGCCAGGCCCACAACCCCCAGGATAACCAGGGACTTCGACTTGGTCCTGATCCACCCGTACCGGCGTCCTCCCCAGATATGATTGATCCAAACCTGCAGGGAGTCGGCCAGCCGGGTACCTGAGAAGAGCAATCCCAGCAGGCCTATGGCTCCCAGGACGCCTCCCAGGTTCACGGTGGTCCGCAGCGCCTCCTCGGTGGTGTCCGAGAGGGCGGGGAGGTTGGTCCGCACGTAATCCAGGATCTTGGCGGGGATGTCGGGGCATCCATGAAAGACCAACCCGGCCACACCTGCGGCCAGGGCCAGCAGGGAGAAGAGGGAGAGGAAACCCCAGTATGAAATGGCGGCAGCGGCCTGGGTGCCCTGGTGGGCGGAAAAGCCCTTCCATGCGGAAACCGCCAAGCGTACCCCTTCCATGATCCTTGATTTTAAGGTCGTCTTTCCTGGGATCCCTCTCATAGAAATCCCTCCTTGCCATGGATATCGGCGGACCATGCAACACGGCGATGTTTTCCCATATTACCCGATTCCCGCCATGCTCCCTTCCTTGTTCCAGGGTAACTCCATCCGTGACGGAACTGGTGGGCTGACGGGGGAAGGGTGGTGTCCGAAGACGGGACGTGGTCATAGAAACGAAGGAAAAACCTCCTTGTCAATAGAAGAGGTTTACGGGGTAAGGCGGCTGAAGAAGGAGGGAAGGAATTCCAGGAGAGGAGGCATGGAAGGAGATACCTCGCTAGGGAGTAAGCCTCTTTTCTCAGGGGACTTGGAGGTCCACCCACTGGCCGATGGGCTGCACCTGGTACGTATGTGGTCCAACGTTTGCGTGGTGGAGACAGGGGAGGGGGTGGCGCTATTCGATGTAGGCCTTCCCTTTCACGGTCCCCGCATCGTGGAAGCTTTGCGCTCCATCACCGGAAAACCCGTCCGCTACATCATCTACGGCCACGGCCACGCCGATCACGCCTTCGGCACACCATTCCTGCTGAGGGATGCCGCCGAAAGGGGCCATCCTCGCCCCGAGGTCGTGGCCCACGAGGCCCTCCCTCGTCGTTTCGACCGTTACCGTAGGCTGCTCCCCTACCACGAGCGCATCAACCGACTCCAGTTCGACATCCCCGAGGGCATACCGGCTTTTCCTTGGGAGTACGTCTATCCCGACAGGCTGGTGGGAAAGGAGGAGACCCTGCGGCTGGGCGAGCTCACCCTAGAGCTGAGGCACGGCCGGGGAGAGACCGATGACCACCTGTGGTTGTGGATCCCCGAGCTCCGGGCGGCATGCGTGTCCGATTTCTTTGTTTGGTCCTGTCCTAATGTGGGCAACCCCTTCAAGGTGCAGAGGTATGCCCGCGAGTGGGCGGAGACCCTGGAACGGGTGGCAGAGCTCTCCCCGGAATGCCTGTTGCCCGGGCACGGCTCCCCCATCACCGGGAGACGGGAGGTTGAGGATGCCTGTCGGACTGTGGCCCGGGCCCTGAGGCATCTGGACGAACAGGTGGTGGAGATGCTCAACCGGGGCCTCTGGCAGGAGGATATCCTGGAGTCCTTCTCCTGGCCCCAGGAGTTCTCCGAAAGTCCCTACTTGGCCCCCATCTATGGCCACCCGTACTTCGTGGTCCAGGGCATCCTTCGGGAGTATCACGGCTGGTACGATGGCAATCCCTCCCATCTCTTCCCACCGTCATCGGCGCTGGTGGCCAGGGAGCTGGTGGATCTGGTGGGAGAGGAGGTTCTCCTAGAAAGGGCCCGGAGAATGGCGGAGGAAGGAAGCCACCAATTAGCCCTCCAGCTCCTGGACCTAGTCATAGAAGGCGGGAGGGCTTCCGTGGAGGAGGCGATGGAGACCAAGGCTGGTTTGCTGGAGGAGATGGCGCGGGCGGAGAAGAGCCTCATTGCCAGGAACATCCTTCTGGCCGGGGCCCGGGAGTTGAGGAAAAGGCTGGGGGCCTGAGGGAAGTGGGCGCGGGGCGAAGATGGCACGGTGGTACGGGCCATTCCAATGGGTGGGACGGAAAGGCCTTGGGTCAAGAACCCACGGATGACCGCGATTGATCTAACCGCGGGAGCTCGGGTGGACATCGGGTAGCCCGCCTGGGTCCCGGAGGGAGGTTTCCCTGTGACTTGCAGGAAGGGTCATTGCATATTATTATTTTGACCGGATGGTCGGTCGATTTTCCAAAATGGGAACGCGTGCTAATCCCCGCAAGGACGAGAGGGAGCGGCAGATCAAAG
>JAPWVA010000031.1 GCA_028275245.1 Actinomycetota bacterium | reverse complement strand
GAGCCCCATGGACTCCGCCAGAAGGGGCTCCTGGTGTGCGAAGAGGGCGCTCAACTCAGCGAAGTCGATCTCCTTGGAGGGATCCGATATACCCGCCAGTGAACAGGCCCTCTTTGTCGCCTCCGCTGCAGAAGCGCTGCGGGATAGGTCCCTCTCCCCGTAGAAGTAGGTCTCGATGCTGCTCCCGGCGCCCATTATCCATACCGGCTTGTCAGTGAGGTCGGAGGCCTTCCTCTCGGAGGCCAGCAGTACCACGCAGCCCACGTCGGTCCAGGGGTAGCAGTGAAGCTCCCGCAAGGGTTCGTAATAATACTCCGAGCTCCTCACCTTCTCGGCGTCCACCCCCTCTATCCTGCGGGCTTGGCGGGGGTTCTTGGCCGCCAGCTGCAGGTCCTTGGTGGCCACCAGGTCCAGAAGCTCCTCGGAATAACCGGAGCGCGAGAGGTAACTCCGGGCCTGGAGGGCGGCCCCTGAGAGCTCGTTCAGGAGTCCCACCTGTCGGTCATAGGTGGGACTCAGCGTGTACTGGACGTTAAGGTAGGGGCTGGCCTGGGAACCGTTGAGGCCCAGGCTCACCACCAGGGCAGTGTCGTATTGTCCGGAGAGGATACGCATCCAGCCGTATATGACAGCGTGAAGGCCCTCCATCTCCACCTTGGTCTCGTCCTTTAGATAGGCGCCGGCTGGCGCGTCCAGGAAGACGTTGGAAATGGTCCGGCCATCGATGAAGTCGTTGGAGCACATGATGAAGGTATCTACCGCATGTCGGTCAATCCCCAGCTCGTCGAAAAGCCCCCTGGTCAGCTCGAAGACCAACCTCTCGCGGGTGGTCTTGAGGTCAGGAGCGCAGGCGAACTTGAAGCCCACCACGGCGACTTTTCCCGCCATGCTTTCTCACCCCCTGAGCCTTACGCGGGACGGAAATGGTCCAAGTCAGCGTAATCGCCCTGGACCTGGTCCTTCCAGACCGCCTTGACCCTCATACCTTCCTTGACCCCGGAGGGTTCCACCCCGGAGATCCGGGCTAGGAAAAGGGAATCCACCCCGTCCAATTCCACCAAGCCGAGCACGTAGGGCGATTCCGCCTTCTTCAATTGGCCCTTCTCCAGGTAGAAGTGGCCCACCGTGAAGCTCCTGAGGGTCCCTTCCTGGGCGACCTCGACGAATCCCTCCATCTTGGCGTTACAGGCCCCGCAGATGGTCCTGGGGGGCACCACCACCTTGCCGCAGGAGGGACACTTGGAGCCGTAGATCTTCTTCTCGGCGAAGCCGTCCAAAAGCTTCTGGATGCAGGGGCCCACACGGTAGTTATACTGGAAATCCATGGGCACCGTGGGGTTGAAGAACTCGAGCTTGACCTCTTCCATCTCATCCCTCCTTCTCCGTCAAGGACCGAAGCACCTCGTAGGGGAATCGCCGGCACTTCCCTCTTACAGCCCTTCCTTATGTTTCCCCTTCACGGCCGTCACTAACCTATCCTAATACCGCCGCCGAGCGGTGTAAATGCCTTAACTGGTAATTAACACTTATGACTTCCTTATTCTAACCGGGATAACCATAGTTGGCAAAGCAGGGGGGATAGAGCAGGGGGGATAGCTTTCCCGCAGAGCGTTGAAGAGGACATTAACCGGGGGGATTCTAGGGGAAAGGTACCCTATCCGCGGGGTCCTTCCCCAACCACCTGTATGTGGGCTTCCCCTAAAAACACCACCTTTGGCAAGGATGGCCGCGAGACCGGGGGCGTCCGAGAGATCGAGAGGATTCCGGAGGGTAAGGCCCTTTCGGTAGCGAGGAAAGCCCGGTCGCCCGATTTCTTGATGCCCAGGGGCGGAGAGGGCGATCACGGTACATGGGTTCTCCCGGCGGTTTGAACTCATGCCGGGGGCAGGTGGGTCTCCTTTTCGGCCAGGACGGCTAGAGAGGCCCCCAAGGGAAGGTCCAGGCGGGAGACCAAGCGGGCTTCGAGGGCCATGACACCTTTGAGCAGGGCGTTGGAGCCCGGGAAAAGGGTATCCATCCCGTGGGTATACCTTACCCTCCCCCCGCTGAAATCCCCAAGCCTGATGTACAGCTTGACCAGGGGATGAGTGAGGAAGGTGTAACAGGTCATCCTCAACTTCCGAAAACCGCTCCATTGAAGCAGCTTCTCCGCCTCCTCTCGTGTGTAGCGGCGCAGGTGCCCCGCCAGGCAATCGAAATCGCTGTAAAGGCGAGGCATGGCCGGAAGGGTCACCAACAGCAGTCCACCGTCGTCCAGCACCCTGTTGAGTTCCCGGAAGGCTAGGTGGTCCAGGCGCACGTGCTCGATCACGTCCAAGCAGGTGACCAGTTGGAAGGAGCGGTCCGGGTAGGGGAGGTCGCACACGTCCGCCTGCCTCACTTTTTCCAGGCCTCGCAAGCGGCAGTAACGGAGGGCTTCCTCGGAATAATCGCAACCCTCCACGTCCCCGTAACGCCGTAGGAAGGGGAAATTGCCTCCGGTGCCGCAACCTACATCCAATATTTTCCATTCGGTTCTAGGTTCCACATAGGGTTCCAGCAGGCTTGCCAGTACCTTCCTCCTGCCCACGAACCACCAGTGGACCTCCTCCCTGGAATAGATAGCCCGGTAGGCCCTGGGATCGAGCTTCACCTTTCCCCCTTCCTCTCCCCGTCTCCTTTCATACCCTGGCTCGGTAGAGGGCCCCCCGGGGGCATGCCTCGGCACAGCAAAAGCATAGGATGCAGGTGGAATCGTCTATGCTGGGCCGCGCCTCCGCCATGGACACGGCGCCCACTGGACAGGCGCGGGCACAGACAGCACACCCGTCGCACAATTCCGCCCTGAGCCCAACCCTTCCCTCGGGGCGAGGTACCCGTCCCCTGCCCATGAGAAAATCCAAGGGCCTCCTCGCGTAGTGGTATAGGTGGAGAAGGATGGTGGTGATCATGAACTTGTTCAGCTCGGGGTGATCGGGCAAGTCGAAATCCCTCTTGACCTTTTCCGGGTCCTCTCCCAGGATCTGGAATCCCATCGTCCTTCCGAGGCCCCTCTCCTCCGCTTTCCTGATATGGGGTACCCGACGGGGGTCGAGCCCCATGAGTCGGCAACAGGTGGCGTCCACCTCCACCACATTGTCCCCCGCCACCAGGAGGCCCATCTCCACCGGTCGCCCGTTGGTGGGGCCCAGCTCTCCTTCCATCCCCACCAGGGCATCCACCACCACCAGCCGGGAGGGGAAGAGGGTGTTCAGGTCCACTATGCCATCGTCCAGCCCTTTCACGTGCACGCCGACCTTGCCCTCACCTTGCACCAGGCCCTTGAGATTCTTGAGGCCCAGGGTGACTATGGTCTGGAGGTGGGTTTTGAGTACTGGCACGTTTACGATGCCCTGGCATTCGAGCACTGGCTTGGCCACCTTGACTTCCCGTAGGACCTTTCCACGGGGCACCCTCACCGTCACCGCCTCGGCACCGTCGAGATCCACCAGCGGAAATCCATACCTGCGCTGGAAATCACCGTAACCTGCCCTCTCGAAGACCCGGGATGAACGGAAGGGATGTATGGGGCTCTCCCCCACCACCGGCTCGGCACCTGCCTCCCTCACCAGCCGGCATATCTCCGCCACTAGCTCGGGGTCGGTGACGGTCCCGGTGGAGCTGGACTTGGCAGCGCAGATATTGGGCTTGACCAGTACCCTCTCGCCTTCCTTAACATAATTTTCCATACCTCCCAGCAGACCCAGTAACTTCGCCACGTCCTGGGGACCTTCCGCCCTTATGACCGCTACCGTCACCTTTACCTCCTTCCTGGACCCCTTCCCGGCCCCGTAGAACCCTAAGCTCAAGCCGGGTATTCAGCCACCGGCCCGGGGATTTCCCCTCTCCCCCAGAACCTCCAACACCTCCACGGCCTTATCCGCGCACCAACGGCGTATCTTGTCGCAGGTAGCAGAAATTCCCAGGTACTCCATGAGCTCGCTCCCGGAGGAAAACTCCCTTCCCGTCAGCGCGGCACATTCCAGCGAGCCGAACTCCTCCCGGAAGGCCTCCACGAGACGGCTCCCCCGCGACCACTGCTCATCGGCCTCCTTCCCCAGGTACAAGTAATAATGGCCACGAGTGAAGAAGGCCAGGTTCCTGAGAACTCCCCTCTCCGGGTCGTTCCCCAGCACCAGCCCCAGGCATCCCAGGGCTGCCGCCAGGGCCCCGCACAAGCCCCCTGAGAGACCCACTCCCCCGTCCAGGGCCAGCGAGAGCCTTTCCAGGGTGACGCTTCCCAGGCCGAAGCGCCTCCTCGCCTCTGCCAAGACCCCCGAGCCACATAACCCTCCCTCGCGGAAAAGCCTCTCGTCCAGCTCGCCGGCCCGCCCGCTCCCGGCCAGCGGCTCCTCCACCATCCCCACCAGGCGCGGAACGGCTGCCACTGCGGCACGGGTGCACCTGGAGAGGAAGCGGCCCTCCAGCAGGTAACGAACCAATCCCGTGGCCCTGCCCAGGTCCAGTCCGGTACGCTCCCGGCAAAGGGTGGTCCCGAAACCATCCCTAAACCAGACCGTGTAATCCTTAAGCCTCCGGTATAGGGACTCCGCCTTTCCCTGCTCCGGCTCCAGCACGTCTCCCAAGTGTCCCAGGGCTATGGCCAGGCATCCCCCCGACACCACACCGCAGGTGGAACCGCTACCAGCACCGCCCCCCTCCAGGGGAGAGGCGAAGAGCAAAACATCCCGGTCGGTTGCCTTCAGGTACCTCCTAAGGGTGTTCAAGGTGGCCTGGGAACAGTTGAGGTAAGCGACGAGACGCAACCCTGCCAAGGCTGCCACCAAGCGCTTGACCGGCTCGTCCATGGCGACCTCCTCTCGCTTCACGCCGAAAGGAACGGGCAGGTAACATTATAATCCTTTGATCCTTCCGGGCTGCGCGCCTCCTCATGACTCCCGTAACCCTTGAGCCCCGCCATCGTCCGTCATCCTCCCCGGGGTGATCCCCTTCATCCTGGTCCCGGCACGCGGGACCGTTCTTCCCCTCCCTTTTCCCGAGCGGCGAGGGCGAGTCACCCCTTGATTGCAGGTCCCGAGGTGGGAAGGGTAAAATCCCATTATCTTCCATGGTAGGATATGTCATGTCGCATGCTTGTATCTTCCTCCCACGGCTGGCGGGTATGGGGGAGATATGACCGGAGGAGCCTGATAGGAAAAACATGTTACCTTGGGAAAAAGGCTTAAGGGATAGAGTGAACCTGGCCCGGGGATAGGTATCCACCTTTCCCGGGAACCAGCCCTGGCGCCGGGGAGAAGGAACAGGAATCCACCGTCGGGGCGAAAACTCCTGGTCCATCCTGCGCAGCCATGTCCCCTGAACGGCCCCGCGGGCCCAGGAAGGCACGGTCGCCCCGTCGGAGTGCTCACGATCGGAGCTCATGGAAGGAGGGCAAGGGCCCGTATGATGGAGAAGGAAGGTAAAGCCATCCTCCGCCTTCCACAAGGGGCTTGGGAGCCATGGAAGACCAGGGGGCAGAAGAGGGGCACTATCCTGAAATCTGAAATATAGTGCCCCTTCCCTGGTTTCCTCGACGGAGGTGGCGTGACGGGAAGGTGGGCGCTAACGGGAAAAACCCGAACATCGCACGTCAATGGTGGGGACATAGAGGTCTTGGAGGGGAAACGGAGGTGGACCCAGTGCGGTACCGGAACCTAACGGTGGAGAGAAAGGGCTACGTGGCAGTGGTGACTTTAAACCGCCCTGACCGCGGGAATGCCCTCAGCGTTGAGATGATACGGGAGCTGGAGGACGCCGCCCTCTCCTTCCGGGAGGACACGGAGACCCGGGTGGTGGTCTTCACCGGGGCGGGCAAGCACTTCTGCGTGGGCATCGACCTACGGGACCCGGAACACGCAAAGTCCCTCTCGGCCCCCCTCCTTTACCGCCAGCGCCTTTTCCGCCTCGGCCCCCGCATGATAAGGGCCCTCAGGGAGATGGACCAGGTCACCATCGCTGCCGTCAACGGTGCGGCTATGGGAGGAGGAGCCTGCATCGCCTCCGCCCTGGACTTCCGGGTGGGGGCAGCGGACTGCCGCGTGGGTTACCCAGAGAGCAGCTTGGGCATTCCCCTTTCCTGGGTCAGCCTACCCCTGTGCGTCCACCTGGTAGGTCCTTCCAGGGCTAAGCGCTGGCTCATGCTGGGGGAAAGATTGGACGCCGACACCCTTCTGCAGTGGGGTTTCCTGGACGAATTGGTACCCCCAGGAGAACTCCTGGAGAAGGCTTTGGAGATGGCCGAGGCCTACGCCGTCCGTGCCCCGGTGGCCGTGCAGATGATCAAGCGAAGCGTGAACGCGCTGACCGGGGCCCTGGACGAGGCGGTCATGCACATGGACAGCGACCAGGTGCTGCTCGCGGAGACCACCCGAGACTTCCAGGAGGCGGTGCGGGCATTCCTGGAGAAAAGGGAGCCGCATTTTCGGGGAGAGTGAGGGGAGCCCGATTTATCCTGTATCCACCGCCGGGAAGACGGGAAGGCTCGGACCGGCACGCTCTGTCCCTAGTGATCTGGCGAGGGTTTCCGCAGGAATGCCATCGAAGACGGGAAGGCCCGGACCTGCACGCGCTGTCCCGGTCCGGGCCGGCAACTCCAGCAAACTCCCGGGTTTTAAATCCCGGTAACGAAAAGCACCCGGGTCAGTCGACCCCGAATATGGCCACGGAACACACGTTCTGGGTGGGCACGCCCCCCAGGTTGTGGGTAAGGCCGAACTTGGGGTTCTTCACCGCCCTGTCCTCCGGCCAGCGACCCAGGAGCTGATTGTATACCTCGTAGATCATGCGGATCCCAGAGGCTCCGATGGGGTGGCCGAAGCACTTCAGGCCGCCATCGGTTTGGCAGGGTATCTGCCCATTCAGGTCGAAGAACCCGCTCAATATGTCCTCGGGGGCCTTGCCAGGCGGAGAGATGCCCAGGTCCTCCATGGTAACCAGCTCGGTGATGGAGAAGCAGTCGTGCACCTCCATCATGCTGATCTCCTTGCGGGGATCCTTTATCCCCGCTTCCTCGTAGGCCTTACGGGCGGCCGTTCTGGTGGAGATGATGCCAGCGCCATCCCACTTGTGGAACATGGCCTCCTCACCCGAGCTGACCGATATCTGTAAGGCCTTGACCTTCACCAAAGGCTGGTTGGGCTTTAGCTTTTTCGCCAACTCGGGGGTGCAAACTATGGCCGCCGCCGAGCCGTCCGAGACCCCACAGCAGTCGAATAGTCCCAAGGGATAGGCAACCATGGGGGCGCCCATGATCTGCTCTTTGGTCACCGGCCGGCGCAGGTGGGCCCTGGGGTTCTTGGCCCCGTTCTGATGGCTCTTCCAGGAGACGTGGGTGATGGCCTCCTTGAGCTTTTCCATGGGGATCTTGTACTTCGCTGCGTAGGCCGTGGCCAGCTGAGCGAACATGCCGGGGGCGGTGGCGTTGGGGCCGAGCATCACCGCCAACTGGCCGAAGACGGGTGAGTCGGGCAGGCCCCCGTAACCGGTGTCCTTCAGCTTCTCCACCCCCAGGGCCAGCGCTATCTCGTAGGCCCCAGAGGCTACCGCATAGCAAGCGCCCCTGAAAGCCTCGGTACCCGAAGCACAGAAGTTGTCCACCCGGGTGAAGGGTATGAAGGGGGTGTGTAGCGTCCCCGCTGCGAAGGTAGCTCCCTTCCCGATGTTCACCTCGTCCAAGTGGACTCCCAACCAAGCGGCCTGGATGTCCTTCTTCTCTACCCCCGCATCCTCGAGCGCCTCGTTGAGAGCCTCCACCATCAGGTCCTCGGCCCCGGCGTCCCAGCGTTCCCCGAACTTGGTGCAACCCATCCCTAGGATGACCACCTTGTCCCTTATGCCCATGGTCATCTCACTTCACCTCCTCCCCTGCAGGAACCGCTTTCCAGAAGTAGTTGGTGATGTCCCTCTTGAGATCGTAGAACTTCACCCGGAAGCTGAACTCCACCGGCATCCCTACCCTGAGATCCTCTATGGTACAGTCGGTGAAGTCCATGAGGAGCCTCCCGCCGCCGTTGATCTCTACGTTCCCATAGATGGCCGGCGGGTTGATGGAGGCGGCCAACATGTCGCCGGTATAGGTGAACACCTTGCCCCCCTTATCTGCCAGGTACACCTCGTCCATCTCGTCCATGGCCTGGCACTCGGGGTTCACGCAGATCCTCTGGGGAGGGTATTGCTGGGTCCCGCAGCGCCGGCAGCGACTCCCCCACAACCCGAGGATGGCCTTGTGCTCCCTCCACACCAGGGACCAGCGGGTCTCCTTGTCGGTCTCCCCGCGGATACCGGTCTCAGCGGGAGCCATCCCCCTCCAGACCAGGTACTTTTGGTAATTGTCCAGCTCAGCGCGGCGCGCCAGCCAGCGGGACACTCCCCGCCCGTCTTGCACCCGGGAGATGGCGTCCGTCACCTGGAACCACAAGGCGTCGCAACCGCTCCCGTAGCTCACCACCAGTATGTTCTCCCCAGGCCGGGCGCTCTCCAGGGCGTGGGCCAGCATCAGCAGCGGATGGGCGCATCCCGTGTCCCCCACGGCCGCCATCAGGTCGTCCTGCACCTTCTCCGCCTCCAGCTGCAACGAGCCGTTGATGCTCTTGCGCGCCCCACCGAAGATACAGGGATAGATGACGCGGTCGAAATCGCCCACGGAGACGCCGTACTTGTCGCACAACCCCCGGACCGCCTCGGGGATGAAGCGGGAGTACCCCAC
>JAPWVA010000034.1 GCA_028275245.1 Actinomycetota bacterium | reverse complement strand
CCAATTTCGGGCCTGAGAGAAGGGGCGCACCGATGGTGGCGTACTGCCGCATATCTGATGATCCCATCATCACCCGGGAACCCATCCTGAACCCTGATATCATCGTGGTGCACGACCCCCTCCTGCTTCGAACCGTGCTCGTGGGAAACGGGCTCAAGAGCGGTGGTAAGGTTATACTCAATTCCTGCTTTTCGCCAGAGGAAGCTTCGAGGAGATACGGCTTCAAGGATTGCATCCTCGTCACGGTGGACGCCAATGAGATATCCCAGAGGATTTTGGGCGTCACCATCACCAACACCGCCATGCTGGGGGCCCTGCTAAAGGCAGAGCCCTTTGTGAGCCAGGATTCCTTGGTGGAGGAGATCAAAAAGGCCCTGGGAAGGGTGGCGGACAAGAACGTCAAGGCGTTCATGGAGGCATACGCACAAGCAAGGATGGCCGAGATAGTGGCTACGTGAGGAGGTGTGGGGTGGCCGAGCTTCCTTCTTGGAGGACCATCAACCATGCCTGCATCGTTTTCCAACCTGGCAACGCATCAGAGTATCTCACCGGGGACTGGCGAAGCAGGCGTCCCGAACTGGATAAGGAGAAGTGTGTCCGTTGCGGACGGTGTTGGATGTACTGCCCGGAACCGGCTATCCTGTGGGACGAGGTGGGAGGATACACCTTCGACTACAGGTATTGTAAGGGTTGCGGGATATGCGCCAGGGAGTGCCCCTATGATGCCATATCGATGGTGGAGGAGTGCGAGGAATGAGCAGGGATAGGGTGAGCCTGGAGATTTGCGAGGCCTGCGCGGAAGCGGTCAGGTTGGCCGACGTGGACGTGGTCGCGGCATATCCCATAACCCCGCAGACCCATATCGCCGAGGTCCTTAGCGAAATGGCGGCCGACGGCAAGATGGAAGCAGAGTACGTCAATGTGGAGTCGGAGCACTCAGCCATGTCCGTCTGTATCGGTGCATCGGCAGCCGGCGCACGGACCTTCACCGCCACCTCGGCCCAGGGGCTCGCCCTGATGAGTGAGATGCTCTACATAGCATCAGGGCTTCGCCTGCCCATCGTCATGGCCCTCGTTACCAGGACGCTTTCCGCTCCCCTGAGCATTTGGGGCGACCATAGTGACGCCATGAGCGTCAGGGACTGCGGCTGGATAACGCTGTTCGCGGAAAACGGCCAGGAAGTCTTCGATTTCACCTTGCAGGGTTTTCGCATCGCCGAAGACGAGAGGGTGTGGTTTCCCTTCATGGTTTGCCTGGATGGTTTTCACTTGAGCCACGTGATCGAACCAGTGGAGCTCATCGAGGAAGAAGAAGCCAGGGAATTCCTGCCTACTTACAAGCCTAAGTACCGTCTCCACCCCGACCAACCCGTTTCCATGGGCTGTTTCGCCATGCCCGACTATTTCTCGGAGATCAAGAAGCGGCAGGATGAGGAGTTGAAGGCATCCTACGACGTGATAATCGAGGTCTGGAGGGAATGGGAGAGCCGTTTCGGGAGGTCCTATTCCCCCATCGTGGCCCACCGTACCGAGGACGCGGAGGTGGTCGTCCTCATCGCGGGAGGTTATGCTGGTACCGCCAGGCTCGCCGTTGACGAGATGAGGGAGAAAGGGCTCAAGGTGGGGCTGGCCTCGCTCAAGCTTTGGAGGCCTTTCCCCTTGGAGGACATAAGGAAGACCCTGGGCCATGCTCGCCTGGTGGTGGTGGTGGACAGGGCGCTTTCCGTGGGTGGTGCGGGTGGCCCCATCGCCGGCGAGGTAAGGTCAGCTTTTTTCCACGAGGAGAAAAGCCCCGTCGTGGCCAGCTTCGTGGCGGGGATCTCGGGGAGGGACGTCCTCCGGAGTGATTTCGAGGCGATGGTGAGAAAGGCCTTCGAATATCTGGATAAGGGCGATTTGCCTTATTACGAGATGTTCGGGGTCCGAGAGTGAAGAGACGTTTCTTGGGCCTGGATCGGAAAGACAAGCGTGGGAACGAGGGGTGTCGAGATGGACGAGGAAAGGGCGAGGTTGTTAAGGGGGTTTTCACCTCGCAGGCTCCCGAAAGAGGAGTATTTCAGCCCGGGACACCGGGCTTGCCAGGGTTGCGGGCCCGCGATCGCCATAAGGCACCTGCTCAAGGCCCTGGGCCCGAGGACAGTGGTGGCCAACGCCACCGGTTGTGCGGAGATAATCTCCAGCCCCTACCCCCAAACGGCCTGGAGGGTGCCGTGGATCCATTCCGCCTTCGAGAATGCTGCCGCTACGGCGGCAGGAATAGAGGCCGCCTATAAAGCTCTCATGAGGAAAGGGCGGATCAAAAAGGAGAAGATCAACGTGGTATCGCTGGCCGGTGACGGTGGTACCGCCGATATCGGGATGCAAGCCCTCTCCGGGGCGCTGGAAAGGGGCCACGACTGCATATTCGTCTGCTACGACAATGAGGCTTACATGAACACGGGGATCCAGCGTTCAGGACTGACTCCTTACGGAGCTGCTACCACCACCAGTCCCGCCGGCAGGGTCTTCAAGGGGCAGAGAACCTGGAAAAAGGATATGCCGGCCATCGCGGCGGCTCACCACATACCTTACGTGGCCACGGCTTGTATATCCCACTTGAAAGACTTCTACCGGAAGGTATTGAAAGCCGCGGAGATCGAGGGCCCTGCGTACCTCCACATACTGGCGCCTTGCCCCACGGGGTGGAGGTGTCCTCCCGAGATGGCCGTGGAGATAGGTAGGATGGCGGTGGAATGCGGGATTTTCCCGCTTTACGAGGTAGAGCATGGTGTGAAGAGGTTGACCGTGAAGGTGAGGGAGAGAAAACCCGTGAGGGATTATATAAGGGCACAGGGCAGGTTCCGCCACCTCACCGACGAGGACATCGAGTTCATACAGAAGAGGGTGGACGAGGAGTACGAGAGGCTCCTCGGAGAGGCGGAAGAGGCCTAGGGCCCGAGACTGCTTGAGCTGATCCACGTCGTTCTCTCATCTTGCAGAACGCTGGTGTCTACCTTTTAAAATTATTCCCATGTTTTGGCCTTTCCGCTCACCCGCTCAGCTGTTGTCTGGTTTCGAGGGGATGTCAGCAAAGGAGGGGTTTGGCCTTGGAAAAGGGTTTCGAACGGGATTTCTACAGACTATTCAACCCTCGCTCCATAGCGGTGGTGGGCGCCTCGAACCAACCGGGCAAGTGGGGTTTCCTTCTTCCCATGAACATCATCGGCGGGGGTTATCGCGGCAAGCTCTACATGGTCAACCCGGGGGAGGAAAGGGTCCTTGGATTCCCTGCCTACCCCTCGTTGGCCCAGGTGCCCGGACCGGTGGACCTGGTGGTGGTGGCCATCCCGGCGCGAAAGGTCCCTGAGGTGGTGAGGCAGGCGGCGGAGAAGGGCGTGAAGAACGTCCTCGTGGTTT
Organism: Actinomycetota bacterium; assembly: GCA_028275245.1. GTDB lineage: Bacteria > Actinomycetota > Geothermincolia > Geothermincolales > RBG-13-55-18 > JACVJK01. The sequence continues at coordinate 4,996 of JAPWVA010000034.1, read as the reverse complement.
CCAGCAACTTCAGCGAGGTGGGAGGGGAGGGGGCGGAACTGGAACGCCGGATGGCGGAGATGGCCAACGGGGCGGGTATTACCATCGTGGGACCCAACACCATGGGTCTTTACAGCTCCTCCTCCAGGCTCCTCTGCATCGGGGCGCCGGTGAGACCCCTTCCCGGGAAGGTGGGTTTCGTTTCCCAGAGCGGCAACCTGGGGGTGCAGATGCTCACCTGGGGGCGCAGAAGGGGGCTGGGCTTCAGCCGCTTCGTGGGATGCGGGAACTCCGCCAACACCGATATCACCGACTATCTCGAGTACCTGGGACGGGACCCGGAGACGGAGGTGATCCTTTTATACGTGGAGGGGGTAAAGGACGGGCGTAGGTTTCTGGAGGTGGCTGCAGGTATCACCCCCCGGAAGCCGGTGGTGGTGCTCAAGACCGGAAAGGGGGAGCAGGGCAAGAGGGCGGTCCTCTCCCATTCCGGGGCCCTGGCTGGGCCTTACGAGCTCTTCCGGGGCGCCATGAGGCAGGCCGGCATCCTTGAGGTCGAGACCACGGAGGAAATGCTAGACCTGGCCATGGCCCTTTCCTCCCTCCCGGTGCCTCCCGGGGCCAGGGTGGCCGTGCTCACCCTGGGAGGGGGTTGGGGGGTGGTGGCCACCGATGCCCTGGAGCGAGAAGGCCTCGAGCTGTCCGAGCTTCCCCCGGAGCTCATCCGAGAGCTCGATCCTCACCTTCCAGTCTTCTGGAGCCGTAAGAACCCCGTGGACCTGGTGGGTAATGCCCATCGTTCTAGCCACTTTGTGGCCCTGGAGGCCCTGGCTAGGTGCAGAGAGGTGGACTTGTTAGTGGCCATGGGAGTCATGTTCGGAACCAACTATTGGGCGGAGGATATCCTGTCCACCAGCGTGCGTCCCTTCCTGAGGATGCTAAGCCGGGGACTGGGTGCCCTGATCCGTTACCAGCTATCCCTTGGAAAAGGAGTCCGTCGTTCCGTGAGCAAAAGGGGAGAGAGGTCCAGGGAAGGAAGCGGCGGTATAAACCCTCTGGAGGCCTGGAAGTGGAGTGACCGGGCCATGACCAGGAAGATACTCTCCCTTATGAAGGAGACGGGGAAGCCCATCATCCCCGTGGCAGTCAACGAGAGCGAGCTCAGCGTTTCCCTGCGCTTTCGCAGGGCCCGGTTGTTCACTGCCATGACGCCGGAAAGGGCGGCCAGGGTGGCCGGTCATTTGGTCCGGTATTCCCGATTCCTACGGGAGAACGCGAGCGGTGGCTCCGGCTTTTAGGCTACTCGGTCCGCCGAGGGATTATCCCGAGGAGATGGCCGCGAGCGGGGTTTTCCGCCACGGCCAGGGGGAACCCGCGAAAGTCGCCTCCAAGGATCTCGTCAGACGGGCCCCTGCCTGGGAGCTGAGCCGTGAGAGCGCGCGCCAAGGGGTCCTCGTTGTGGGTCTGACGGACAATGATTTAATATTAGAGAGTGCTGGTGTTCTTGGCATAGTCCAGGACACCGGGAACATAGGGCGTTTAGCTCAGCGGGAGAGCGCCTGCCTTACAAGCAGGAGGTCGGTGGTTCAAATCCGCCAACGCCCACCAGGCAAGGAATGGCCGATCGATGAGTCGGGATCTGCTGGAAGCCCCTTTCTGGGGAATTGTGGGAGGTTGGATATAGACTCAGCGACTTCGTCGGGGCAGGGTAGGATCGATTCCCCACCGCCTATCCGGCTTTTTTTCGGATCGAGAGATCGCGTCCCGTCCTGGGCTCCGTGAGCGGGAATTCATGAAATGACTCCGTGATGGTTAAAACGCTGAACCCAGGACGAGATGGGGAACCCTTTAGGTTCAGACTCTAGACGAGGGATTCAAGCGCGGGAGGATGGAGATGGAGAAGGGCGCGGAGGAAAAGGCTGAGCTCTTGATGGAGAAGGCGGAGGCCCCCACCACCAGGTTGGAGGCGGAGCTGGCCTTCCGCTTCCTAGGCAGGCACATCCCGGACATCCTGAGGGGTGACGAGGACCGCCGGCTCAACATCCTGGACGTGGGAAGTGGGGTGGGGGAGGCCTCCCTCCGCTTCGCTGCCTTGGGCCACCGGGTCACCTTGCTGGAGCCCCAGGCTTGCCTGCTGGAGACGGCCATGGAGAGGGCCAGGGAACAGGCTTTGGATAGGACGGCTGACCTCCGCTTTATAAACGAGAGGATAGAGAACCTGGAGGCTTGCCTCCAGGAGGATTTCGACCTCATCCTGTGCCACGAGACCATCGAGTACGTGGATGACCCCCTCAAGGCCCTGAACATCATCACCCGAGTGTTGAGGCCCAGGGGGCTGCTCTCCCTCGTCTTCCTCAATCGCTACGGGCTCATCATGGACAAGGTCTTGAGGGAGGGGAACGTGAAGGAGGCCATGGACGCCTTCGACATGGAGGAGTTCTCTACACCCCTGCACAGGGGGAAGGGACACCTTTATTCCGATATAGAGCTTAGGATGCTCCTGGAGCCTCTGGGCTACAACATCGAGGGCGAGTATGGCCTGCTGGTGTTCTCCGAGTACATAGATTGTTCCCTCTTCGAGCCCGGCCAGTGTTTCAAGGGCATGCTGGAGCTGGAGGAGAGGGCGGGAAGCGAGCCCCACCTCAAGTACGTGGGTAAATACACCCAGCTCGTCTGCTCCAAGTCTTGAGACCGGCCCGTGATTCCCGGGTTCCCAAGGCGGGGGAAGCGGTTCCTTGGTCTCCCGCGGCAGACCGGGTGGCCCCGGTAGTTCCCGCTGACTTCTTTAGCCTGGGACCCGGAACCCGCAGGGAATGCCCTACAGACGAATCGCTGCGTTGCATCGACCAGGCTCCTGGAGGATCCTGCTGCCAGGGTATGAGCGGACGGACCAGCGGGCATGGTGCGGTAGGAGGTCCGGGTCCCTTATGAGGGGATGTTCTCCAGCCTCTTGAGAGAGGCGGTGAGCCCCCTCACCCCCCTTTTCACCACGGCGTAGGTGAGGTATCTGCGGTAAAGCTTCGGGTTGTGGAGGTCTTTCCAGCCCAGCTCCCGATGGTCCTGGGTGAGGAAAAGCATGGGTATCCAGGTGCCGGTGTTTATGTAGTACTTACCCCTTTCCTTGCCCACCACCGGACTCAACTCGTTGGTGAAATAGCGGTGGTCATGGCCGAAAACCACCACCTTCACCTCCTGATCCTCCGAGAGTATCCTTCTGGCTTCTGCAGAAAGGGTGTCGGTCCGGGTGGCCAAGAAGTCGATGCAGAATTCGTTCGGTGAGCTGTCTTCCCCTTCCCCCTCCCCTTCCTCCACCGCTTCCACCGGTTCGCTGGCGGGCGATAGCTTCGGCTTCCCTTTACTCCAGGGACGCAGTAGCTGGGAGGGCTTTACGCGGTGGTATTCCCCCACGTCCACCCTACCTTCCCGTATCCGCTCAAGAAGGGTCTTGCTTTCCTTGAAGGGGGGAAGTCCCACCCGGGCGAGAAAAAGGGAGAGCCGGAGGAAACACCTCAACTTGAACCACCATCCCTCTTCCTGTAGCCCCAGCAGGATCATGTTGGGGATGGGCCTCACGTTGTTCACGAAGGAGTGCCTCTCCCCGAACAGGTGGTTGACGAAGTACTCCACGAAGCAGTTCCCCCAGCACCTCTCCAGGTGGAGCAGGCCCGTCTTCTTGTCCCGGATGAAGGGGTGCCGGAAATCCTCGAAGGCGTTGTCCGCGTAGTACTGGTGACCGTGCTCCACATATAGCCCATGGGAAACGTATGTCCCTGAGGATTCGAAGTGGAATCCCTCGGGGCCCGGGAAACCCAGCACTTCCAGCAGCCTCTCCCTCACAGCGGGCCAGAAGAGGTCCACGTCGTGGTTGCCAGGCACCAGGATCACCCGATGGCCGCGCTCGATGAACTCCCGCAGGGATTGAAAAAAGAGGGGATGGGCCTCCAGGATCCTCTCCAGCTTGACCAAGGACTCCTCCTCGGTGCATCCCATGCGAGAAAGGGGTTTGTAGGTAGGTTTTTCCAATCTAACCGCCACGAAGTCGAAGGTGTCTCCGTTCAGGATTAGTTCCGCGCCCCGGTTCCGGGAGGCTTTCTCCAGTAAGAGGGAGAACTCCCGGTCGCTCCGGAAGTCGTCCAGGGCATCGCCAGCTCCCAGGTGGAGGTCGCTCAGGATGTATTTCGTGGAACTCATTCGGTCCTTCCCTTGACCTGGAGATCCTCCCTTGAATCCTTCCCCGCGTTCCTGCTCGGCGCGTACGCTCGAAAGTATATCATCAGCGGGAAAGGGCCTTTTTATTTAGCGGGGGATGGGGTCCTGGCGGGAAGGCAGCATACACTCCTATCCGGGAGATGTTCCTTTTGACAGCGGGGTTTTGCCTTGGCATAGGGGGGATTAACATAGACGGCGAAGGAAAACGACCACGGGGAAACGTGCTCGTGCCCGATCCAAGAGGGGTGGTGAGACATGGCTTGCAGGGTGGATGAAGTGGCGGCACTGATGGAGGAGATAGCGCCGCTGGAGTTGGCCGCGGAGGGGGACAATGTAGGGCTGCTCCTTGGCGACCCAGCCCAGCGCGTGGAAAGGGTTCTCCTCACCATCGATGTGACCGGCGAGGTGGTGGAGGAGGCAGGGCGTCGGGGAGCCGGGATGATCGTCGCTCATCACCCACTCATCTTCCGCCCCCTGCATAACCTGGTGGCCGGCGACACGGTGTCGAATCTTGTCATGGAGATGATAAGGCGGGGTATATCCCTCTACGCGGCCCACACCAATCTCGACGCCTCTGAACAAGGGGTCAACGCCGCGCTGGCCGACGCCCTGGGCTTGGTGAAGACCCGCCCCCTTGAGCCCGCGAGGTTTCCCCATTTCAAGTTGGTCACCTTTCTCCCAGTGGAGTCGGTGGACAGGCTTAGGGAAGCGGTTTTCAAGGCTGGCGCTGGCGTGATCGGCAAATACTCGCGCTGCTCCTTCTACGCAGAGGGGGTAGGCACTTTCCTGGCGGGGGAGGGTACCGAAC
>JAPWVA010000030.1 GCA_028275245.1 Actinomycetota bacterium | reverse complement strand
CAGGTCCCCCGGCCCCCGGGACGTGAGAGGCCACGGCGTCCCCCGCTGGCCTCCCGTCCTCTCTCTCCCCCACCGGAACGGGCCCTGGAGAGCCTGGCCTGGTACCAGTCCCCCCTGGGGTCGGGGCCCCTTCCGGTGTCACAGTCGACGCGGGTTGGTGAGCCCTACCGCCGGGCTCCCCCTCCCCGGGGGCGGGAAGTGCGATCCCTACTCCTCGTCCTCCCCCCGGACCGACCAGTCCCTCCCCTCCCTGGACCAGGGAGGTCTCCCTGTCCGAGGCGCCCTTACCCCTTTCTTCCCCGCCCAGGGCAGGCCCTCTCCGAAGGGAGGAGAGCGTCGCCTTCCCGATCCTCCTTTCCAGGAGCAGGAACATCCTCGCCGCCCTCCTCTCTGCCTCTCCCCCCAACGCCAAATTCAGCTCCAGGGCCCCGATGATCCTGCCCAGCAGCTCCCCCCTTCCCTCTTCCAGTAGGGAGGCAGCCAGCTCCACCACCTCCAGGTCTCCCAGTCCCTCCAGGCAGGACAGGCTTCCTGCTTCCAACACCAACTTCTTAACCGCCGCGAGCCTTTCCCGGCGGAGGGAACCCACCACCTCCTCCGAGCGGCCGCGGTCAAGGCGGGCCCTAGTGACCCTCACCCCCTTCACGCCCGACCTCTCCAGGTATGCCCGAAGGCCCATCTCCGGCCTTATCCCCCGGGAGGGAGCCGAGAGGAGCACCAACAGACGCCGCAAGTCCTCCTCTGCCAGCCCCTTCTCCAAGGCCATGGCGCCTAGATCCCATTCTTCCATATATTTCCATATCACCATTCGAGGGCACCTCGCCGCCGAGACGGGGATGGTGGGCAGGACCAAGAGCAGCTCCTCCCCCTCCGGGCGCAGAAACACCAGGAAACCGAAGAGGGAGAGCAAGGGGGAAAGCCGACGGTGGGCCAGCTTGACGGAAAACTCGATCTCATGGGAGGGATAGTGGTAGTGGACGCAGTCCACCCCGGCGGAGTTGAAGGCCTCCAAGAACGATCTCACGGATCCCTTCCCGGGTTGCGGCACCTCCATCCCCAAGTCCTGTCCCGCCATGGGATGAGACCTCCCGAAGCGCAAGATAGCTGACTCCGGCTCCCGTGCTTGATTCTAATCCCTGTCCGGCGACAACCGCCCCCGTGCCCGGGGTCGTACCTCACTCGCGGCGCCCCTCCCGGCAACCCTCCCTTACCCCCAGCAGGAGCAGGGAGGCGAATAGGGCCAGTCCGGCTCCGGGAAGGAAGGCCCTTCGCGGTCCCAGGACCCCCCACCACCAACCCATGAGCAGGCTGGCGGGGAGAATGGTCACGCTAACCGCGAAGTTGTAGAGCCCGTAAGCCCTCCCCCTCGCCCCCGGGTCGCACAGGTCGGCCACCAACGCCTTCTCCACCGGCTCCACCAGGTAATACAGCCCGTAGAAGGGGAAGAGCAGCCAGACCCAGCCCGCTCCCCCCGCCAGAGCGAATCCCCCGTAAGTGAGCACGTAAATCCCCCAGCCCAGGAGGATGGTCTTCTTCCTCCCCCAGCGGTCCGACAGGGCTCCTCCCGGAACGGAGACCACCGCCTTCACCACGTGGAAAACCCCCCAGATGGCCGGGAGCAGCACCGGGCTGAGACCGGCGTGCCTGGCCCGCAGGAGTAGGAAGGCATCGCTGGAGTTGCCCAGGGTGAAGAGGAAGACCGCCGCCAACAGGAATTTGAAGTCCCGGCTTAGGACCGACTTTTCCTCCCGAAGAGGGGGATCGGCGGCGCACGCCCCGGATCCCATCCCACGGGCCCCACCTTTCGCTGCCGACTCCCTCACACCCAGCATCAGGGCCAGCAAGGATATGCCGGCCGGGAGTGCCGCCCAGGCGAACACCGCCCGGACGTCCAGGGCCAGGGCCAGGAGGATGGAGGAGGCAGCCGCCCCCGAGAGGGCCCCCAGGTGATCCATGGCCCGGTGGAATCCGAAGGCCCTCCCGCGGGCACCGTCAGGGCAAGAGGCGGCGATGAGGGCATCCCGCGGGCTAGTCCTCACCCCCTTACCCAGGCGGTTCAACACCCAAGCCCCCAGGGCCTGCCAGGGCGCCGTCACCAAGGCTAGGGAGGTCCTGGCCGCCGCGCTCACGGAGTAGCCTGCCGCCACCAACCCCTTGCTCCTGCGGAGCCGGTCCGACCACCAGCCGGAGAGGAGCTTGAGGAGGGAGTTGACGAGCTCCGCTAAGCCCTCCAGAAGTCCCAGGAGCAGTGCTCCTGCTCCCAAAACCTCGGTGAGGAAAAGGGGGAGCAGGGGATATATCATCTCGCTGGAGAGGTCGTTGAAGTAGCTGGTCAACCCCAGGAAGAAGACGTTACGCCCCAGGCCGAACCATCCCCTCTCCAAGAGCGAGGGGGTGCCTTCCCGCCCGCCTTCGCCCGCCTGGTAGAAGGCTGCACCTTCCTTGTATTCACCCTCTAGCGTCTCTTCGTGATCCTCCATCTCCATGCTCTCCTCAGCCTTCCCACACCGGCCCTTGCCCGGAGCCCACAGGAGCGCCCGCTCGCCACGTCCCGTCCACCGCCTCAACTTTTGTTGCGGGGGGTCGGTTTCAGCTCAGAGGTGGGAATCATGGCCTCCCCTGTCTCAACCCCTGTTGTGGGGGGCCAGCCCTTCCATTCCAGCAGGGCGACGGCCTCGCTGAGCATATCCCTCACCGGTAGGTTGTATGGGCACTTCTCCTCACAAGAGCCGCAACCGCTACAGGCGGAGGCGGGCACCGGGACGCTCCTCCGATAAAGCTCCACCGCTCTTTCCGGCTCTCCTCTCCACCGCCAGGTGGCCAGGCATATGAAGACCTGAGGGATATATATGCCCTCTGGGCAGGGGAGGCAGTACTGGCAACGGCGGCAGAAGCGGTCCCCCAGGGAGTCCGCCAGCCTTCGCAGAGCCTCCATCTCCCGGTCGTCTGGGAAAAGGCGCTCCTCCAGAGCGGCCACGTTCTCCTCCAGCTCCCGGAGGGTACGCATTCCCGGTATGACCGTGGCCACCTCCCGCGACAGCGCGTAACGGAGGGCTGCCGGGGCGGGATGTATGGCCCCACCTCCCATAGGCTTCATGGCGATGACCCCTACCCTTCTTCTCCCCGCCTCCCGGAGGACTCCCTTTTCCTCGTAATGGGATTCCACCACGTTCACCGGGACCTGCAGGGTGTCGAACTCGCCGGTGCGCAGGGCTTCCAGGGCGGTGTCGGCGTTATGAGAGGAGATCCCCACGAAACCCACCAACCCCTCCTCCTGTGCCTTTCTGGCTCCCTCCAGGGCTCCTCCCCGGGCCAGGACCCTCTCCAGCTCCTCCTTCTTGCTCACGTTGTGTAGCTGGTAAAGGTCCACTTTCTCCCTTCCCAGCTCCTCCAAGCTGGCTTCCAGATCGCGTCGGAGCCCGTCCGCGTCCCGGGCCAGGGACTTGGTGGCCAGGATCACCCGACTCCCCAACCCGGCCAGGCATTTCATCTTCCTCTCCGAATCGGTATAGGCTCGGGCGGTGTCGAAGAAGTTGATCCCCAGCTTCACCGCCTGGAGGAGTAGCTGTTCCGCCTCCTTTGGGGAGATCGACTGGATGGATATCCCCCCGAAGCCCAGGACGGAGACCTGCAGACCGGTCCTTCCCAGGATACGCAGTTCCAATCCTTACCTCCGCGCCTCGGACCCGGTGAAAGGACGAACGGGGAAATGATAAACGATCCGGCTCCTTGCAGTCGATGGGATCAAAGCAGCAGGTTTCAGCAGGTTTCATGCCACCTTTCCGGCCCCTACCGCCTTCAGCTCTCGCGCCCTTCCACCCCTTCCTCCGGCTCGAGGAGGCCGCGGAAATCGGTGAAGACCGATTCGCAGGGATGCCCGTAGGCTACTAGCAGTCGGCGGCTTCTCGGGAGCATCACCAGGGAGCAGGTGGTATGGTAGAAGGGACCGTGACGGCATATGGTGTTGTCATCCCCTCTGCCACTCTCCCCATGGTCACTCATGATCTCCACCAGCTCCTTGATGCCCACCGTCTCCACTCCTGAGAGCAATTGCTCCGCCCGCTTGAGGCGCAGCTCGCTTGACTCGTGCACCCTCAAACCCCTGAGGGCCTCCACGTTCCTGGCGTCGTAGTAGGCGGTGTGGGGCAGGTCATAGCTGGTCATTTCGCGGGACTGGTAATGGTTGGTGGCCACCAGCCAGCCGTCCTCCGTCTCCCGCACTCCGCTGAAGTTGGGGGAGAGCTCCAGCACCACCATGTCCCCGCTGGCGTCCGCCAGGACGAGCTGGGCGCCAGATCCCCTGGGCTTCCCGGAGATGAAGTCCACGGCATCCCGGACGGTGGAACACCTTTCCAGCGCCTCCTGCACCAGGACGCTCACCGGCAGGTTGGCCTTGGGCATGTCGGTGGCATAGGCCTGGTTGTAGGATATGCAAAGCCCCTCGCTGTTGAGGCCGTCGAAGCACCCTACCCAGGGGGCCAGTGTAAGGACCAAGCTGGAATATAATTCCTTGGGACGGCACAACCGGGTCACGTAATACGGCCTGAGGTAAAGGGGGAAATCGAGGTTCTTAACCAGTATGGGTTCTCCCCGGTTGCTCATCTCCTCCGAGACCACGATGGCCGTGCAGGCCCCCAGCCGGTAACTCACCTGGTTCACGTGCATCTCGCCGGCCAAGGCGAAGAAAAGATGGCTTTCGGGCACGTCCGCTCCTTTGGCAATCCCTTCCAGGCGCCGTAGTTGGTCGGGCGCCAGGCGCGCCAAATCCTCTTTGACCTGGCCCTCTGCCCACCGGGAAGCCAGGGAGACATAGAGGCGAAAGGGGACCAAGGGGGGCTTCCTGGCCCAAACCCAGTCGAATTCCCTCAGATGGTGGAACAGGTGGTTAATGGCCTCCCTAAGTTGTAATCCCTGTTGGAAACCGAGCTCATAATGGTCGCCGCCGAACTCGAAAAGCTTGACCTGCCTGCGACCCAGGTAGGTATCACCCCCCACCGTGGTCCCCAGGTCTTTTTCGCCCAAGCCCCTGCCTTCCGCCTCCATCACAACCTCCGTGGATATGGGGGAGGACGGCGGGATACCCCAGCCCTTACCATCCCGGCTCGCCCCACCTGGGAGGCCATCACGCCCCTTATAATCTAATCCAAGGAGGCAAGGATTCCAAACCCTCCCGCGGAGTCGCGGCTCAGGGTGACACGGCCCCGGGCGCCGGAGGGGGAAGAAGGGACGAGGCATGGACATTTCAGGAAGAAAAAGCCATTTCCTGGGTGCGCTCATCGGGCTGGCGGTGGGGGACGCCCTGGGGATGCCGGTGGAAGGGATGCGGGCGTCCCAGATCCGCAGGACCTTCGGGAGGGTCAGGGATTTTATGGACGCTCCCTGGCGCCGTCTGAAGGCCGGGCAGTGGACCGACGACACCAAGATGATGCTCTGTCATGCCCGAAGCATCGTGAGAAGGGGTTATGTAGACCCAGACGACACAGCCCGTGAGTTCGTGGAATGGTTTAGGTCGGGAGACTGGCGGGGGATAGGGAATTCCACCTACGAGTCCATCAAGCGCCTGCTGGCCGGCGTTCAGCCCTCAGAGAGCGGGGCCAGGGGCGAGTTCGCCGCCGGCAACGGCGTGGCCATGCGCATCGCCCCGGTGGCCCTGGCCGACTGCGACGACCTGGAGAGGCTCAGGGAGGACTGCCGGCGGGTGGGCGTCATCACCCACCGCAACCCGGAGGCCATAGCCGGAGCCACCGCGGTGGCCTTCGCGGTGGCCAAGGCGGCTCGGGGTGACCTCGACCCGACCCTTTTGGTGGAGGAGACGGTGGATTACGTGGGGGAATGCGAGGTGACACGCAGGCTCCGGATGGCAAAAGCCTTCCTTGAGGGGAGGATGGAGGTGGAAGAGGCCCTGGCACGGCTGGGAACCGGCGGATACGTGGTGGAAACGGTGGCTAGCGCCTTCTTCTGCTTCCTGCGCTCCCCTCTTGACTTCGAGGAGACGGTCACCAGGGCTGTGGAGGGAGGGGTTGACGCCGACACCACCGGGGCGATAGCCGGCGCCATCAGCGGGGCTTTTAACGGGTTGGAAGCCATCCCGGAAAGATGGAGGCGGGCAGTGGAAGGCGCTGCCGAGATCCTCGAGCTGGCCGAAGGTATCTTCCGCCTCAAGGCGAGAGGTGTCTCCTGAACCCGTTTCCCTCCCAAGAGCCTCGCATCACCAGCGAAAAACCTGGCCGCAAGCACAAGCGAGACCCGACCCCACTCAAACACAAGCGATACCCGTCCCCACTCAGACACAAGCGATACCCGTCCCCACAGGTGCTTTCACAACACGTAACCGCCGCTTTCCGCCGGTATAACGGCTCCGTCCCTTTACGCCGATCCCCTCCAACCCCTCATCCGTTTCCCCGGCCGCCGTCAGCACGGGATGCCACCTCCCAAACACCCCGAGGGCCGCGGTGTCTCCCTGGGCACCATCAAGGTGGGCGGCAGCCGGGCATGGCGGGCTCCTGCGGTACATCACCCAGGCGAACCGGTCTCGCCGCAGGTTTGGTCCGCGCCGGGAAAGGGAGTTTCTTCGCCCCATGACCTGGGAATAATGTATATGTATTCATGGGGATGAAGGGGGTGTTTGAGATGGAAGCCCCGGAGGTGGAGTTCCTGCAGTACCTCATCCAGCGCTACCTGAAGGCCTACGGCCTGGACCCCGCCCAGATGACCGTGGAGGAGCTGCTCCACAACATCAGCATGAACCTGACCCCCATCGGGGGAGGATGAACCGCGCTCCCCTGGCGGCCTGCACCGGGTGCGGGAGAGTATTCACTTTTTCATTCATGTTTTCCCTTCCGGACGTACTCTCCCAGGACGGTCCGTAAAACAGGGGGCATAAATCTGAGGAAGGGGGCATAAATCTGAGGAACAAGCGCTGATATGGTGGAATGGGCGCGAGTAGAGGCGCTAAGCCGGTGGGAGAGGCGCGAGCAGAAGCCACTATCCGCGAGCGGCGGAGAACCTCTCCGATCCCCCTCAATCCTCCCCCAAAAAGAACCTCCTGGGGTCGAACAGCCTCACGTCCGCCAGCTCCTGCGGTGAAGGCTCCTCCACCCTCCTCAACTTCGGGGCGGTTCGGAACTCCCAGCCACAGGACTCCCTTATTTTCTCCACCGCCTTTTCCTCCCTCCCGAGGTGAGGGAAATAGGCGGTGAGGACCAGCCCTTCCTCCCCAGGCGGCTTTTCCCAAACCCCCATGGTGGTGACCACCGTTCTCACCTTCCGCCCCGGCGCGGTTATATAGGAGACCCTCTCCGGGGTGCGCAGGCGTTCCTGGGCCACCGTCACCAGGCACTCCCCCGCCCCTAGGGCCACGTCGCAGGCTCCGCCCGAACCCACCAGGAAGAGCTTGAGCTCCGGTATGACGGTGGAGTTAATGTTGCCGAACCGGTCCACCTGGCCGGCCCCCAGGGCTCCTATGGCGCGGTCCCCCGATGCCCCCACCATGGAGGCCAGGACGGTGGGGATATCGGTGAGCATCAGGCAGGTAGGGATGTTGCGCAGGTTGAATATGAAGGGATCCGCCGGGCGAGGCGTGTACCCGTAGAAGCCCACCTCCGCCACCAGCTCCGCGGGGTGTCCCTCCCTCCTCAGGTGGTACCAGGCATTCCAGGCCGCCAGATTAGACGCACCGATGCCGGCCAGGATGACCCTGTACCCTTTTTCCAGGACTTTCCTGCGCAGTAATCTCGCCGCCTCCACCACCATGAGCTCGGTGGGCGTGTATTCGGGGCCCCGGTCTATCTGATCCACCCGGGAGAGCAGCTCATAACGCCAGGAATCCTCCGCCGCCCGGCCCTTGAGGAACCAGATCCTCTCGTGGCCCAGCCTGGCCAGGTAGCCGCGGTGGTCCATCACCTCGAAGAGCCACTCCCTTGTCCAGCGCTCCAGCTCCTCTTCGCTCCGGCAGGCCCGACGTAGCTCCTCCATGAACTCCTCGTCCTCGGCGTAGGGCTCCACCCCCTCCAGGCCCTGGCAAGCCAACCCGGAAGGGTGGGCCCCTAGGGGTGCCTCGCATACCGCCCTAACCAGGTAGCCCGGTATCTTCACCAGGTGGCTGTACCTGCGGGTGAAGGAAGTCGGGACCACCCTCTCCACGGTGACCAGCACGCCCTCCCTAGCGGCGAAGGCGGAGTAGGCGTTCTCCGCATATGGCGGCACGAGGATCACGTTACCGGCGCGGTCCGCGGCGGGGGCATGGAGCAACGCCAGGTCGGGTCTCAGGGCCTTGAGCATCCCCACCTTCCCTAGCCCGGGGAACTCTGCCACGAAATAGGAATCGCGGTTCTCCTCCGCCATGGTACTACCTTCCAGGGAAAAGGTGGGAATTACATCCATCCCCAAGGCACTCGCCATGAGCCTCAAGGGAAGGGTGAGCACCGTCCAGTTCTCTATCTCCACCTTCCCGTCCCGGTAGGCCTCCTGGTAAACCCGATTGGGCCCGGGGAAGGGATAGGAATCACCGCAAAAGGCGGTCACCAGCTTCCTGGCCAGGCCCCCGTGCACCAGCAGCACCATGTTGGCAGTAAAGCCCAGGGACGAGATGACGAATCCCGGGGACTTTCCCCAGAAGCGTCGGCATATCTCGTAGAGGGCGGCGTTGGGCCTCAGGTAGGCATGGGCCACGTGCAGATGCATTCCCGGTCGGACGAACCGCTCCACCGCTGAGCGGAGGTCCATAACCTTGTCCTCATCCGGCTCC
>JAPWVA010000029.1 GCA_028275245.1 Actinomycetota bacterium | reverse complement strand
GGCCTACGAGGAGAGCAACCTGGTCCCCACCACCTTTCTCAACCTGGGGATAGACCTCTTCCTGCTGTTAGATCTCGAAGGCCGCCCTGTCATAGCGATCGAGGTGGACCGGGAAAGCGGCGATCCACGGCCGCCTGCACAGGGATTCCTCTCCTTCCTGGCGAACGCGGGCCTGCAGGACGGGTCCGCTGACGGGAAGGCCGGGTTCTCCGGGGTGGTCGTTGTGGAAGGTCTGCCCTACCTCCTCTCCGTCATGCCAGTGCTCCCCAGCACGGAGGAAGGGCCTCCCCGAGGCAAGCTGGCCATGGCCCGGCATATCGACGAGGAGAACATCACCTGGATGGAGAGGGCCACCGGTGCAAAGGTAGACATATTCCCGGTGAAAAGCGGGTTCATAGCCCCCGAGGCCGAGGGTGAAGTGGCGGAGCTCCTACTGGGGAAGCGTACCGCCTTCAGGACCGAGGGCCTGAGCCTCATCCACGGGTACTGCATATTGGACTCCAGGGGAGAAAGTGCCCTGGTCCTGGAGGTGACCCTATCCCGCGACGTCTTCCGATCCGCCTTGTACTCGTCGCTCCTCCTCTTTGGCACCCTGCTGGGCTCGTCCCTTCTGGTGATCTTCGGGACATACGTATTGGTGAGCGCCCTCTTCATGAAGCCCATGGAGCGGATGACCGAGGCTCTTCGCACGGGGTTTTCCGAAACCTCCTTTAGAGTCCTTTTAGGAAAGAGGGAGGACGAGCTGGCCACCCTGGCCGAGGCCTTGGACAGGGCTTTCCAGGAGAGGACGAGGAGCGAGCGGAGGCTTAAGGCCATCCTGGAGAACTCCCAAGATGTCATCGCCCTCTTCTCGGAGGCGGGAGAATTCCTCTACGCGAGCCCCAGCTCCCTGCGGGTGCTGGGTTATCGGGAAGAGGACCTTCTAGGCCGCAACGTCTACGATTTCATCCATCCCGATGACCGTCCCGCTGCCCGCCGCCTGGCCCGCGCCGTCATGGAAAGCCCGGAAAGCCCCGCCACCGCCGACCTGCGGTTCCGGCATCCCGATGGTAGCTGGGTGATCCTGGAAATAAAGGGGAATGGGTTCCTGCATGACCCTCACCTGAGGGGAATCCTGGTCACGGCCCATGATATAAGCGAGAGGGTGAGGACCCAGCGCATGCTGGAGAGCATCAACAGCCTGCTCTTGGGCTTCGGGCCCGACCTCATGGACAATATTTATTCCATCCTGCGGGCATGCCGGGAAATGATGGGGGGAGAGAAGGCCCTTTACCTGCGGAGGGTGAAGGAGGGCTATGCGGTGCTCTCTGCCGACGAGGGCGATAGCGGGCTCTCCTTCCTCAAGGAGGAAGCGGAAATCCCGTGGCTTCACCGCCTAGAGACGGCGGAGCACCCCGTGGTCCTTGTGGACCCCTCCGGGGAGTGGAGGGAGGACCCCTTCCTGCAGGGCTACTCCCGAGCCGCCGGCATACCGGTGAGTTCCCGGGATAAGGTGGTGGGATGCCTCCTGCTCCTCGACCGGGGAACTAGCGCTTGGAAGGAAGGAGAGCTCCGGGCACTGGTGGTACTGGCCAAGGCTCTGGCAGTGGAGGAGGAACTGCTGGGCTGGGAGGAGGGGATAAAGGAGTTCATGGACATCGCCTCCCACGAGCTCCGCCACCCCATCACCCTCATGAAAGGCTATGCCCTCACCCTGCTCAACCATTACGACCGGATGGACGAGGCCACCCGCCGGGAGATGCTCAAGGTAATAAACCAGGGCGCCGACCGCCTGGAGACCCTGGTATCGGAACTGCTGGACCTCACCCGGATCGAGAGGGGTCGCTTCACCCTGCAGAGGAAGAGGGTGGATCCCCGCTCGCTGCTGGCCAGGGCTGTGAGGGAGATGGGCGACCGAGTCCCCAGCAGGAGATTCCTCTTGACCATCCAGGGAGACCTCTCCCTGCGTCGGCTCGACGAGGAGAAGATACTGCAGGTGCTGGTCATCCTCATGGACAACGCGGTGAAATACTCGGATGGCAACGCTCCCGTTGAGGTCGCCGCGAGGGACCTCCCGGAAGGCTTGGAGGTCTCCGTGCTCGACCGGGGCCCGGGGATCCCCGAGGACAAGCGAGAGCTGGTCTTCCACCGTTTCTACCAGGTGGAGCAGGTGCTCCACCACTCCAAGCCCGGGCTGGGGCTGGGCCTTTACATCGCCCGGGAGATCGTCGAGGCCCACGGAGGTAGGATATGGAACGAGCCCCGGGAAGGAGGGGGGACGGTTTTCCGGTTCCTGCTGCCCTGAGAGATCCTCTCAAGAACCAGGCCCTCTATGACCGGCGGGGGAAAGTCAACCAAGGCAGAAGACCGCTTCTGATGTTGTGCCTTCCCACCCCTCGCCTTTGCCAGCGTCCATGGAATCCCCCTCCCAAGCCAAAACCGTTAAAATAAACCCCATCAAGCAGTCGGATCCGGCATCGCCGGCGGTCGGGCTTCGGAGCGGAATCACGGCGGGAAACCCAAGGGAAGCGGCGACCCCACATCCACCTTTCACCGGAGTGGGAGGAGCCATCGCCCTTTCCAGGAACCCTGCCCGCCGATCCCTCCGGCTCCGGTGCCGGCAGGGAAAAGAAAGGGGAGGGAGGACCATGCGCATCTTCGACTACCTCGACCTTTGGGCTTTGGAACGCCCCCAAGCCGAGGCGGTGGTATTCGGGGACCGGCGCATCACCTACTCCGATTACCGCCGGGAAGCGGAGAGGTTCGCCGCGGGACTACTGGCCCTGGGCATAGAAAGGGGCGACCGGGTGGGCCTCTACATCCCCAACCACCTCGAGTTCCTCTTCGGATACCTGGGGACCGCCATGGCGGGAGCGGTGGCCGTACCCGTCTCCTGGCGCTTCTCCGCCCAGGAAGTGGCCTACGTACTAGGTAACTCCGGCGCTAGGGCGGTGGTGATGGAGACCGGGTTCATGGGCAACGATTTCGTTCAGCGGCTGGAGGAGGCGCGCCCGAATCTCCCCCAGCTGGAGCGGTTGGTGGTCATCGGCGGCGACGGCCCCTCCGGCTCCATGCCCTACGAGATATTCCTCCGCGAGGGTGAGGCCTTCGCAGGAGAAATCGCCCGGAGGAAAGAGGAGGTATCGGAAGAGGACGGGGCCCTCATGCTCTTCACCTCCGGCACCACTGGGAAGCCCAAGGCCCCCCTGCTCACCCACCACAACCTGGTGAGCTATGTACGCTCCATGATCTCCTTCGTGGGCATGGACCCGGAAGACCGCCTGCTCATGGACATCCCCAATAACCACGTGGGCGGGGCGGTGATGGCCATCCTCTCCTCCCTGGCCTGTGGCTCCACCCTGGTCATGCTGGACTCCTTCATACCATCCCAGGTGCTCAGAACGATCCAGGAAGAGAGGATCACCGTGATGGGGCAGGTCCCCGCCCAGTACATCCTCCTCTTCATGCAGCCCGATTTCACCGATTACGACCTCTCCACCGTGAGAACGGCCATCATATCCGGGGCTCCCACCCCGCCCGAGCTGGTGGAGCAGGTCAGGGAGAAGATGGGCATAGTCCCTCTGGTGGCTTACGGGATGACCGAGACCAGCGGCGCCATTACCTCCACCCTTCCTACCCACTCCTGGGAAAAGGTCAAGGGCTCGGTCGGCATTCCCATCCCGGGCGTGGAGGTCAAGATAGTGGGGGAGGAGGGAAAGACGGTGGCCCCGGGCACGGTGGGGGAGATCGCGGTGAAAGGGGAGATGGTCATGTCGGGGTACTTCGGCCAGCCCGAGGTCACTGCCCAGTCCTTCGATAAGGAGGGATACTTCCTTACGGGGGACGTGGGCTACATCGATGAGGATGGTTTCCTCCACATCATGGCCCGTAAAAAGGAGATGTACATCCGGGGAGGAGAAAACGTCTATCCGCCGGAGGTGGAGGACGTCCTTTACAGGCATCCCAAGGTCATGTTCGCCGCGGTGGTGGGTTATCCCGACCCGGTCCTGGGGGAGAAGGGCAGGGCCTACATAGTGCCCAAGCCGGGAGAGGAGCTCACCGAAAATGAGATCAAGGAATTCTGCCGGAGATACCTGGCGGACTTCAAGGTCCCCGACCAAGTGATCTTCCGGGATGCCCTCCCCCTCACCCCCTTGGGGAAGGTTCACAAGTACGCCCTGCAGGAGGAGATCCGTAAGGAGTTCGAGGGGAACCCGGGGCGGTAGGGCGGGGCGGAGAAATGCCCGGTCTAGCTCCTGAGATATCCGTCTTCCCCCCGACGAGTCCGCCCCGGGGGACCGGTCACGGCATGAGCCATCCCTTCACCCCGTTTCCCGGGGAAACGGTGGGCTTCCTCTGGCCGCCCCGACGCGGCAAAGAGCCGCATGGGTCAGCTTGGAGGGATCTGATCGCAAGGGGAGGCTGCCCGTAAAGG
This sequence comes from Actinomycetota bacterium, assembly GCA_028275245.1. Classification (GTDB taxonomy): domain Bacteria; phylum Actinomycetota; class Geothermincolia; order Geothermincolales; family RBG-13-55-18; genus JACVJK01. Next base: position 4,358 of record JAPWVA010000029.1, on the reverse strand, counting down.
GAGGCGGGGGAGCAAGGCTTCGCTTTTGGAAGGGGACACGGCAGATCCCAATATTGGTAATACTTACCAACCCTTTTCAGGAATCGGATCCCCGCCGCAGGCCTACTTCGCGGGAAAGGGCTTCCCTGCCTCCTTTCTGAACGCTCCTTGCCCGCAGCACCAGGCCCGCCCCCCTCTCCACCCCCAGGTAGCGGGAAACGCAGTCACATTTCACCTGGAAGAGAAAATAGATGTTCTCCTCCCTGCCCTCCAGGGTCTCGAAGTTGCCCTGGCCCTTGGCCACGATGACTTCCGCTTCCCGGAAGGCCTCGCGGAACTCGTGGGAGGCCCTTTCCACCACCACGCCGGCCAGGGCCTGCCCAGTGGTGATGACCCGGCCCCACCGGTCCAATCCCACCTGACGGGCGTCGGAGAGCAGTGCATCGTTGATCATGGGACCTCCCCTCACCGCGAAGGTCATCTCGATCGCCGGGTATTCTATGGCGAGGAACTCGCAGAGAAGCCCGTCGAAGGCGATCTCCCCCGCGTTATCGCAGATGTAGAGGAGTCTCCTCGAGTCCTCGAGGTCCCTCAGGAACTCCTGTCGGTGGTCCACCGCCAGCCCCCCTGCCAGCATCCTCCCGAGGCTCTGTTCCAGGTCCAAGGGCAAGCTCCTGGCCCCGAAATCCAGCGCGTTCCCCGCCACGGCGGTGGCCAGAGCTTTTTCCAGCCGATGCGGGTCCTCCCGCAGCTCCTCCCGGAGCCTCTTCACAAGCTCCAAGGCCTTCCGGTTACCCTCTTCCCTCAACCCGTGGTAAGGGTCCATCACCCCTGAGACGTCGGCCACCAGGAGGTAAAGGGGGGCCGCTGCCTCGGGCGGCGTGAGGGCCGGGTCCGTCTCGGAGAGGATGCTGGTAGCCTCCTTCATAAGGGAGATGAGCGCATCGCCCTTCACCCCGCTCAGGACGGCGGCCCTTATAGCCTGGTCCAGCATGCAGGGGTAGCACTCCGCCATGACCTTCACCGTCGCACCTCCTGTTGCTCTTACCCGTTTCCCGCTCCCCCGCCGCCGGGCAAGGCGGCCTATACGATCCGCTATACAATTCCACCCCCAAACCAGCTGATCGATTCTAAAGAATTCTAAAGCCTTTTCGCGGGATCGCCACCCCACCGGCAGAGGGTGAGAAAGGGAAGTTGCGATACCGGCTCGAAAAGGCCAGAGTCCTTTCCGGTCAAACCGTTTTCCCCATCTCCATCCCAGCGAAAACGTGAACCTGGGCCATCCTTTTGGAGCGGGCTGCCTCACCCGCCAGCCACGGGATAACACCGGAACCCCGTCCGGGCGTGAAATACCGGAACCCCGTCGGGCGTGAAAGCTGGCCAGGAGCGGGCTCCGGGACACCATGGTTCATACGTTCCATAAAAACGGGTCAAGACCGGTGTACAAATTGGGAAAGGGGGAAACGAAAGGACTCTTCCCATAAATGAGTAAACGACGCTAGTGCTGGATCAATAGCCCCACCTGCAAGGGCAGGCGGGCAACCCCTTTGTTCAGCCACCAAGATCCAGGACCTGGGGAAGCCTCCGTCTACCAGGGCGCCACGCCGGCACCCTCGCTACTTTTTCTTCCTTCCCTTGCCCTTCCCGTGGCCCCTCCAGCGCTCCCTTTCCCCTCTCTTCCACTCGGCTATCAGGGCGTCCAGGCGGGGGTCTCGCTCCCTCTTCCCTACCCCCGGTCCGCGCCGGGGTGGGGAGGCATCCGCCGGCCTCATGTGGCATCTTCCTTGATCAAGGCAAGGCCCCTTTCTCTCCTCTTCCCAGGGATCCCCACCGTTAAATCACCGCCCAGGGATCCTGCCGTTAAATTCCGGGCCCGCTCCAGCGCCTGGGCGGACGGGAAAACCGCGATAACCTTTCGCCCCCGTCCCGGGGGCCGAAACGACCACCCTCCGCCTTGCTCAGAAATCAAGCCCCGAGGGCTCCATCACGTCTACCACCGTGACCTGGAAGCGGAGAGTCTTCCCGGCCAGCGGGTGGTTCATGTCTATCTCCACCGTTTCCTCGTCCATGTCGGTCACTTTGAAGAAGACCACGTTACCGGACTCGGTCCTTCCCGTGTAGGACATCCCCATCTCCAGGTCCGGCCCCCCGGCGAAGCGCTCCCGGGGCACCCTCTGCACCAGCTTGGGGTTCCAAGGGCCATAGCCCTCCTCGGGCAAGACGGTGATCTCCCTGCCCTCACCGGGCTCCATACCCTCCAGTCCCTTCTCCAGGCCGGGGATGATGCTCCCCTCCCCGAAGATGAAGCTGAAAGGGGCTTCCTCGTCGCTGGCGTCCAACAGCTCGCCATCCTCGTCGTATAGCTCGTAGGCGAAAACCACCAGCTTTCCCGGTCCGACCTTCATCCCTCTCTCCTTTCGACTCGCAAAAGACAAAACGGCCCCCCATTCAGGATCCGCCTCCCGGATTTCGCCGCCGAGAACCATCCTGGATGGGACAAGCTTAATATAGCACAAGCGGCCCATCCCCGCCCGACCGGGATCAGCCGGGCCCCACACAAATGGTGAGCCTGCCCCATCCTGGGAGGGGGAATGGAGGGCAGACCGTGGCATGGCGGTGAGGCTGGGCCGGACCAAACCGTTTTACCTATCCCTCCGAAGACGCGACCTGTAGGAAACAAGTGGGAGTATAGACTATCCCAAGTGGTAGTAGGCTATCCGCTTCCTGCATCTTTGGCGATGCGAAAGGGTGGCGGGCTAGGCCGTCTCGCACCCGTCGGTCAAAAAGCTCGTCTTCTCCACCATGTCCTACCCACCTCGAGCAAGATCTCCATGGTATAAGCGAGGTGTGCAGGAGCGGTGTCCGTTGAACTTAGCCTGTCCGTCGACCACCAGTAAGACAACGAAATTCCGGGGTAGCGAGGCGTGATCAACGACCGTTTCTCAATACATCTCCAGACCCTCGATAGATCCGTCACCCCAAATTCTCCCCGGAGCTCTCCCTTCCCACCTCTTATGGTCGACGTGCCCCTCAACTCAACCCCTACCTCCACGCCAGCGGTGCCTTTCGGCACAGGAATGCCCCGATGATCCTAGCATCCTGGTTCCCCTGCCCGGGGAAGGTGGAACTACCTCACCACGCGGCAAAAAACGCCTCGCTACCTGGATCAGGGACCTGGCGACGGCGGCCAGGAGAGTCACAGCGACAACGGCTTTTTCTCCCGGCGTGAGGATAAGTTCCCTTGACCTCCTCGCCAACCTCGGCATCCCTGACGCAACCACGGCCGGCACATTTCCGTCCCCACGCGGCGCGGGAACGACCTCGTACTCGTAGATGGCGTCCTGCGGGCATTCAGCGGCGCATGCGCCGCAGGAAGTGCACACATCTTGGTTTATCACGGCCACCCGACCCTCGACTGAGATGGCCCCAACGGGACAAATTCAGCACAGAGGCCGCATCCCGTGCACGATCCGCCGTCTACAGCGTACATCAACACGCCTCTCTTTCCTCTCCCCATCGACTCAGTGGTCGCAGTCATTCTCTCCCTGCTCCAGTGTACCCTCCACGAATTCCCGGACCAACCGCAGCGGTTCAGCCAGCGGAGCTCCGCAAACCACCCTCACCTGTTCTCCGCTCCCTCACCTATGGTCACCCCAACGGGCTAGGCTGGGCATCAAAGGGCTCTGTTCATCCATGCCTTCTTGTGCCGAGAAAACCGCGTCAACGTCCCCGCTCCTTCATCTTCATGGCTAACTGCACCTGGAAACCGCCTGCGCCTCGTAAAGCCATGGGTTATTATTCATATGCTCATTACAATATTTTCCTATTCTTGGTGCGTCCGTACGGTCCACGCAAGTATCGAAAAACCATGACAGGGGATGTGAAGCTCATGCCATGGTTCTAAAGGTGGCGCAGGGGCGGGCGGCTGTGCTGGAAAACTACATGGTGAATACTTCCTAGCTCCTCCATCTCCGCCTTCCAAAGCCCCCTGGGGCAAGGAAACCCAGGCTCCAGTGGGTCCTCACAAGTGAGGCTACAGGCAGTTCCACTCACCTGTGATCCTATTGCGCTCCTCTACCCTGTAACCCTCCTGGAATGCCGAAGGCTCGCATGTCTCGTTCTGAATCACCCACTCCCCAAGGAATACTCCTTGGAGCCTTGGGGATGGGAGGATGGGAGGTAGTGGGTGATGAGCCCCTCCTCGGTGGCCATGGCGAAGGGCCTCAAAAATCCCGCCACGCCTTGGGTTTTGAGGTAAGGTGCACGGGATGAAGAGGTAATAACCCGGGGGCGTCTCGAGTTTCGGGAGTATTTCGGGAACAAGACCCGGGGAGGGTATCCGGGAAAGGATGAAGGAGGGGAGGTGCATGTATTTATAT
>JAPWVA010000028.1 GCA_028275245.1 Actinomycetota bacterium | reverse complement strand
CAGAACATGTCCCTCAATTCCTGGGTCACCCCAGAGGGCGGCGAGATAAGCAGGGCCCAGGCTTTGCAGGCCCAGGCCGCGGGCATTGAACCCCACACCGATATGAACCCCATCCTTCTCAAACCTTCCGGGGACGCGAGGAGTCAGCTGGTGTTGGAGGGCAAGCCGGAGGGGACTTACACCGCGGATGAATATTACCGGATGAGGGACGAACTCTTCCCCCGTGTTCTCGCTGCCTTGGAGAGACTCAGGAGTCGATTCCAGGTGGTGATCATCGAGGGGGCGGGCAGCCCGGCGGAGATAAACCTGGCCCACCGGGACATGGCCAACATGGCATTGGCCCAGGCGGTGGGCGCCCCGGTCCTCTTGGTAGCGGACATCGACCGGGGCGGGGTCTTCGCCTCGGTGGTGGGCACCCTGGAGCTCTTACCAAGAAGGCAGAGGGAGCTCGTACGCGGCGTGATCATCAATCAGTTTCGGGGTGACCCTCGGCTTCTGAGGGACGGGCTGGACATGCTAGAGCGCCGGACAGGGATCCCGGTGTTGGGGGTAGTGCCATTCCTTCATAACCTGGGACTGGACGAGGAAGACTCGATGGGCCTTGAGGAGAGGGTTAGGGGGAGCCCTGGCGCCGCTCATCGGGAGGAAGGCACGGGGCGTGAGATCAAGGTGGCGGTGCTGCGCCTGCCGCGCCTTTCCAACGCCACCGATTTCCAACCCCTGGAAGCGGAAAAGGGCGTTAGGGTGGTGTATGCTACCTACCCCCGGGACCTGGAGGGGGCAGACGCCATCATAATCCCCGGCACCAAGAACACGGCGGAGGACCTGCGCTTCTTGAGGGAAAGGGGCTTGGACCACGCCATCCTGGGGGCAGCGATCAACCGGAAGGTGGTCATCGGGATCTGTGGCGGCTACCAGATGCTGGGATTCGCGGTGAGGGACCCCCTGGCGGTGGAGTCGGGGCTGAGGGAGGTGGAAGGATTGGGGCTCCTTCCCCTAATCACGGAGATGACCTCCGAGAAGGCGATCTACCGGGTGAGGGCTGCGGCCCACAAAACCGTCCCTTGCCTCGGTATAGGAAGGGAGACACCGACCTTCGAAGCCTACGAGATACATATGGGTATATCCACCGTGTTCGGGAGTCAACCCCTGGTAATCTTGGAGCGGGGAGGACGCAGAACCGAGATCCCGGAGGGGGCTATGAGGGAGGACTTGCCAGTTTTCGGATGCTATCTGCACGGGCTCTTCGACGACCCCCTGGTACGCCGGGGATTCCTGGGGGCACTGGGGGGAGTCGGTAGGGCGGTTGACGACTCAAGCCCAGCATGGAATCGATTGAGGGAAGAAAGGCTCAAGCGGCTGGCGGAGGCGGTGAGGTCATCCCTTGACGTGGAGTCCGTTTACAACCTGCTGGGCCTGGAGGGATCTCATGGGTGAAGGCTTGCCCCACCCAAGGGTGCTACCATGTCCGCCGCTTCCCTGACGTGAGGGGGACCGATCTACCCCGAGGCCAGGGATCGCTCCCTCTCGGGCCATGCTCGCCGGGGGGCACGGATGTCCACTGGAGCGTCCGTCCTTCATGAACACAAGATACCTCAATATCGTTCCCCTGGAGAGGATGCCCGACTCGTCTTTTCCCCGGTTGCGGGACACCTGGCGGCATGGAGGCGGCGCCAGGGTGAAAGACTTCGAGGAAAGCAAGACCATCATAGGTTGGCTGTATAATTCCACCGGCGGGAAGCGGGTGGAGGCCGCGCGGGCCCGGCTATGGATGAGCCTTGAAAACCCCAAGGTCTCACCCTTGCCCCGGCGAAGACAGGGAGGTTAAGGGATGGTCCTTTTTAAAGCCGCGGCGTTGACCGCCTCCTTTCTGATCCCGGGATGGGGGTTCCTAGCCGCCCTAAGGCCCCGGTTGCGGGAGGAGGAGTACCCCTTCTTCCTGGCGGCCTCAGGGGCGGGGCTCAACGCCATGGTGGCCCTCGGATTGGGTCTGGCCGGGAAATTTCATTTGGGAACACACCTAGCGGCCATGGCAACCCTCACCGCGCTGCTCTTCGCGCTGGGAAGGAGGGGCATGGCGGAACCGCTGAGGGTGAGCAGGGCTTCTTGGTCCTTGTCCTTGGCGGCGGTGCTCGTCGCACTGTTGTTGTCCCTACCCCCTGGGAGGACCGTCTTCGGCTGGTCGGACGTGGGGGTCTATCCCTGCATCGCCGCCTACCTGGAGAGGGTGGGCTCCGTCCACTTGGAGGTGTCCACGGTGAGGGAGGTGGCGCCCGAGAGGAGAGACATGGTCTACAGTTTCGAGTATGCGCGGGACCGCCCCTTCCAGGCCCACGAGAACAAGGCCTATTTCATCACCGATTTCTCCCGGGGGGAGGTGGTGCCGCGGTTCTATTATCTGTGGCCCTCCTTCATGGCCCTCTTCGCCGCCTTCCTGGGTAGGGAGAACATGTTTTACGCGGTGACCGGGGCGGCGGTGCTCTCCCTGTGGGGCTTCTACCTGCTCGCCCGAAGGCTATTGGGGGAGCGCGTGGGGCTGGCGGCAGGGACCCTCCTCGCCCTGAGCCCCCTTTTCACCTACTTCTCCAAGTACACCACCTCGGAGATGATGAATTTGTTCCTGCTCATGGCGGCCTCCCTCGCCGTCTGCGCCTGGTTAGGGCCAGGAGGGGCTGCCCGAGATGAGGACGGGCTCCGGGCGGGGACCCGGGAGGCGGCTGCCTCCGCCTTCTTCGTTTCCTTGTGCTTCCTCTGCCGGCTGGATTTCATCCTTTTTCTTGTGCCCCTCTTGCTCTTCGCCCTGGGAAGAAGGCTCGCGAGAAGGATGACCGCCACCGACCTTTTTTACCTGCTCTTTTGCCTAGGGGGTTTCGGCGTGGCCACTCTGGTGGGGTGGTTCTTCTCCCGACCTTATTTTTACGAGACCTGGTTGACCTTCCGGGGACATGTGAGGATGCTCCTGGTTTTCCTGGGAACGGCCCTGGTGTTGGGCCTGGCGGCGGATCTTCTCAGGGCGAGATGGTCGGGGTTTTGGACGGAAAGAAGGCGGAGGGTGACAGGCCAAGTCATTTCCCTGCTGGTGTGGGGAATCGCTTTCGCTTCCTTCCTTTACCTATACGCGATCCGGCCCGGGAAGCCCTCGCCGGAGGCCTGGTTCGGGGAGATCAATCCTTCGAAGGGGAGCACTTACTCCACCCAGGCCTTTCTGCGTTGGGGATGGTATCTCTCCACCTTAGGGTTGGTCTTGGTCTATGCGGGATTCGCCGTTTGGCTCTCCTGCCGCCGTCCCCCGGGGTCGATCTTTTTGGGCTTGGTGGGGTGGGCCTTCGTCCTCTTCTACTCCTACGACCTGCACTGTACCCCCATCCACATGCTCACCATGCGGCGCCTGGTTCCCGTCGCCCTCCCCTTCGGCCTACTGGCGACGGGCATGGCCCTGAAGGAGATGGAGGGATGGTCTTCCAGGCTCTTCGGAAAGCTATCTCGGCCCCACTTCCCCGGCCGCCTGGCCGCCGCCCTGGCCCTTTTTTACCTCGTCCTCTACTTCTTCCATGCCTCCCTTCCGGCGGTGGGGCTTTCGGAGGGGGGGAACCAGCTTGAGCTTTGCCGCGAGGTGGCGGAGGCGGCGGGGCCAGGGTCAGTGGTGCTTATGGACTTTCATCTGGGGGACCTCTTTGGCCCGCCTATGCGCTCCTTCTTCGGGGTGGAGAATGCCTGGCTCATGGACAATTCCCGCCTTTCGAAAGGGGAGTTCGGGGAGTTGCTCCGCGACCTGGGCTGGGGAGAGAGGGAAGTCTATCTCCTCTGGAGGCCCTCCATGTCCGGGCCGGTGCCCCCTTTGACCGGTGGAGTGGGGGTGGAGAAAGTGGGCAGGTGGTGGTGCCGGGAGCTGATGGTGGAGAAGACCTTCGACAGGAGGCCCCACCGGCGCACCCTTTACTCCTACTCGGTGGAGCTCTACCGGTTTTACCCGGCCCCCGCGGTGGGGACCGGCTCATGATGATTAAATGGCATTAATTACCATCAAAATAGTTTGACTGAATTAAGATATTATATTATCTTGAACCCCGGGCACGAGGGACTCTTGAACCCCGGACGAGAGGAACCCTGGTTATGACGGTCCCGGATCATGTGCGGGCGGCCCGGTTCCCCCGGTCCAGTTGCCTGACTCGGTCGGTTTTCGAGCGCCGTGGCGAAACGGGGAGGCGGGAGAACTCCCAGTACCGGCGACGAACGCATGGTGTTGCGAGAGGGGTCCCAGGACGCGTGTTGCGTAGGGAAAGCCAAGGTCGTGGAAGGGATGCCGAGGAGGTGGCTCTCATGTTGGGAAGGGGAGAGGTCAAAAGGAAGAGGTGGACCTGCATAGTGCTGGGCGTGATCCTGTGCCTGTCCATACCGGGGCTGGCCCTGGCTGACTGGCCCCTTTACCGTAACGACGCCGCCAACACCGGTCGTTCCGCCACCGCGGCGCCCTCTAGTGCCACCCTGCTCTTCTCCACCTCCGATCTCCAGGTCAGGGACGGGACCGGTGTGTGTGTGGCGGATGGCAACGCCTATCTCTTCACCGTGCCCAACCCAGGCGGTGATCCCAAGGTAAAGAGCAAGCTCGCAGCGGTGAATTCCTTCAATGGTACCCTCCTCTGGGAGAGGGAGCTGGAGTTCGACGGTGGGACGTGGAGCTGGGCCAACCCGGTATATAGCGGTGGCAAGGTGTTCATCGGCTGCGGCAGTGGCGTCTACTGCTTCGACGGCGAATCGGGAGCGCCCCTGTGGAGGACCGCCCTCCCTAAGGTGGGCGACCTCTCTCCCATCGTGAACCACACGCTTTTGGTGGCCGAGGGCAAGGTCTTCGCGGGGGATTACAACTCCGGTATCCTCTACGGCTTGGATGAGGACAGAGGCGAGATCGTTTGGAGATATGACTTCGGCGAGGGTACCTCGATCCAGGGGGCCCCGGCCTATGCCGACGGGTGGGTGATCGCCACCTGCTCGGCCCCCTTCGGAAGCAGCCCCAACGGGAAGGTGGCCTGCGTGAGCGCCGCCGACGCGAGCAATGTCCGGTGGGTATTCGAAACCAAAAAGCACGGAGGTTTCGATGTTCCTGGGTCGCCCGCGGTGGACGTGGCGGGAGGACTGGTGTATTTTCCCGACTTTGCCTACGGAGCCGGCTCTCAAAGCCACCTTTACTGCGTTGGCCTCTCCGACGGGTCCCTACGCTGGAAGGCCAAGATATGGGGGACCTCCGGTGCCCCAACCCTGGACGGGAAGGGTCGCGTCTTCGTGAGCGGGAACGACTACGCCAGCGGTACCAATTACGTGATCTGCTTCGATGCCGCCAGCGGTAACAAGAGGTGGGAGAAGGCAGGCTGGGGGGCTTACAACGCCTCGGTGGCAGTGTCACAGGATGGCAAGGTCCTGGTGGGGTGCATGGCCCCCGACTTCTCCCATAACGGGGGCATTGCCGCCCTGCGGGCCGACAACGGCCAAGTGATCTGGTCCACCGGCTCCAATGGCGGGGGCAACCCCACCATCTCCGAGGGGATCGTCTACACCACCGGCGGTGGCAAGTTACACGCCTACTACGATGGCAAGGTGGTGGACTGGTACTTCGCCGAGGGATACACCGGCGAGGGCTTCGAGGAGTGGCTTTGCCTGGCCAACTTCGGTACGAGGGACGCCTACGTCAACATCACCTACGTTTTCAAGGACCAGGATCCGTTGGTGAAGATGGTCAAGGTGGGGACCCAGAGGAGGTTGACCATCAACGTCAACCAGGTGGTGGGCACCGGCAAGGAGGTGTCGGTCTACTTGCAGGCCGCCGGGGAGGTGGTGGCGGAGAGGCCCATGTACTTCCAGTACGCCGGAACTGGCGGCTACCGCTGGACGGGAGGCCACGACGCCGCCGGCATGAACTCCCCCCTGCAGAAGATGTACTTCGCCGAGGGATACACCGGCGAGGGCTTCGAGGAGTGGCTTTGCCTGGCCAACTTCGGTGACAAGATGGCCCAGGCCACCGTTACCTACGTCTATCCCGACCGGGAGCCCAAGGTGGTGAAGTACAGCATACCCGCCCGGCGCAGGGTTACCCTCAATGTGAACCACGAGGCGGGTGTGGGAACCGATGTCTCGGTGAAGGTGGAGGCCGACCGTCCCCTTGTGGCGGAGCGGCCCGTGTACTTCCGCTACCGGGGCGCGTGGGATGGGGGACACGTGGTCACCGGCATCGACCCGGATAGCCTGGATTGAGTCTCCGCGGGCGGCTCCCGGGGACCCGGGACCGGCGGAAGGGCCGGATAGCGGTTCATCCTCCCGGGTTGCTCACCTCGGCCGGAGGACGGGGGAGGCGGGAAGCCTCCCCCAGCCTTGTGGATGAAAGATGTCCCGAAGGCCAGGAAATGGACGGGAAGGGGGAGCCCCCGGTCTGGCCAGGTCAAGGTTTACCGAAGAGGGGAAAGGAAAGGGTGTCAGCGGGTGGGAGAGGGGGTTTAGGCCCGACCGGAGAAAGTGGTTTCGCCATATTTCCAGGAGTTGGTATTTCCAAGAGTAGGTAGCCAAGACCATGGCACCCGGAGTCGGAGGCAGGAAAGGACGAGGAACGGGGTACGCGGTCCTGGCGGCATTGCTATTGATGCTGGCCGTCTGGGTGGTCCGGGGTTGCGCTTACTTACCCTGGAACCGGGAAGTCCCCCGGGGGAGGGTGCGGATCACGGTCTCCCGCGACTTCGGTAGACAGGTCCTGCGGGACCTTGAAGTCGGATCCGCGGGTCTTTCGGCCATGGAGGCCCTGAGACGGGTGGCGGAGGTGGAGACCTCCTACGGTGGGGGTTTCATCTCCTCCATAGATGGACTCTCCTCCGCCTACCGGGGGGAGGGGTCGAGGAAGGAGGACTGGTTCTTCTACGTGAACGGACAGATGGCAGATGTGGGCGCCGCTGATTACCTGTTGCGGGAGGAAGACTGGGTGGTGTTCGACTACCATTCCTGGGAGCGTTCCCTTTTCACGCCCGTCCTCGCCGGGTGTTTCCCCCAGCTCTTCCTGCGCGGTTACCCTGGTGCCCCTACCCGTTGCCTGGTGGTGTACGGGAAAGGACTGGAGGAGGAAGCGGGGAAGCTGGTTTCGGCACTTCTGGAGGCGGGGGCTGTGGAGGTGAGCACGGAGCCCTTGGAGGAGATTGGCGATCCCACCGGGAGGTCTGCCTCCGGAGAGTACTCGTTGATCGTGGCCGGGGATGAGGAGCTGGAGGTCCTGGCGGGATGGCGCCAGGCGGTGGCCAGGGCCGCCGTCCAGGGGCTTTTCGCCCTGCCGGAAGGAGATGGCCTGGTGCTCCTGGACGAGGTGGGAAAGGAGGCGGGGAGACTGGGAGGCGATTGGGGCCTGGTTACGGGACTGGCGCCCCGTCTGGGTGAGCCGGGCTCGGCCCTGTTGGTCACCGGTAGGGGTCGGGGGTTGGGGGTGGCCTTGGAGGGATTGCTACGGCGATGCCGGGAGGGGGACTCCAGGCCCCTCCTTGCCATGGCCTATGACGCTGAGGGGGCGGAGATACCCCTACCTTGCCGGGAAGTCACCAGTGGCCAGGGACCCGGCGCTAGTGCTCTGATCCGGTTGGTGGGGTGGGGAGCTGCGGTTTTGTCCCCGTGTCTCGTGGGGCCGGGGAACCCTCCGGCCCCGATGGAGATGGCCCCGATGGAGATGGGGATGGAGAGAGGGGGATAGGGATGCTCCCCATATACAGGAAAAAGGGAACCCTTTTGCACTCGCTCCACGTGTCCGTGGTGCTGGCGCTCGTGGCAGCCGTGGCGGGCGGCCTTCTGGTACTGGACCATCCCCTCTATCTGCTGCTCCTGGGGCTGGGCACGCTGGGGTTGGTGCGCTGGGCGAGGCTGGCCAGGGAATCCCAGCCCTACACCCGGGTGGGGGGGACGGTGGCCGTCCTCGTCTTTTTCCTGAACCCCCTCTTTAACCGGAACGGGGACCACGTGTTGGTCTTCGGCCCACGCATTCCGGTGCTGGGAAAGCTGGACATTACCCTGGAGGCGGTTCTTTATGGGGCCCTGGCCGCCTGGAGGGTCTTCTTCCTGGTCCTGGTCTTCGGCCTGGCGGGGATGCTGCTCGACCCCGACGAGGTGCTGCGTGTAATATCCCCTTCTGCCTGGCGGACCTCCCTGGCCCTAGGGCTCTCGGTACGCATGTATCCCACCCTGGTCACGGAGGCGCAGCGGATGCGGGAGGCCCAGTTGGCAAGGGGAGTTCCCTTGGAATCGGGGGGGCGCTGGGACCGCTTCCGGGCCCGCCTTCCCCTCTGGATGTCCCTCTTCCGGGATTCCCTGGAGAGGGCCTCGGCGCTGGCCGAGTCCATGGCGGCCCGGGGTTTCGGGAGTGGCCGGAGGACCCATTGGAAGAGAAGGGGTTACCGACCCCGAGATGGACTGGTGGCCCTGGGGGTGGTGGTCCCGTTGGCAACGGCGGTGGTACTGGGAGCGGTCTGGGGAGGATATTCCCTTTTCCCCTCCCCCGATCCCCTGGGACGGGGCCTCTCTCCCTGGACGGTGGCCGGGCTATCCCTTCCCCTGGCTGTTTTGGGCTTGGCCAGCACCTGGTGGAGGGGGTCGAGGGAAGGCGCTTGCCGGGCGCCCTCGCGTTTTCCTGGCGCCAATCCCGGAACGAGCTTGGTGGGTGATTTCAGGGAATCTCATCGCGCCCTTAACCCGCCCGAGGACCTCTGCGGGCGGGAGGGTCACGGGATGGCGATGGAGTCCGAGCGCGAGAGGGGCAAGTGAGGGACGGGGAACCATGGCTCTGGTGGAGCTGAGGGATTTTACCTACCGTTATCCTGGCCGGGAGGAGCCGGCCTTGGAAGGCATAGACCTGCAGGTGGAGGAAGGAGAGTTCCTCCTCCTGCTTGGTCCCACGGG
>JAPWVA010000027.1 GCA_028275245.1 Actinomycetota bacterium | reverse complement strand
AGTTATTCACGGGGGAAACGAGATGGGAAAAGGTGGGCTCAACAGCATTGAGAAGGCCATGGAAGTCCTCATGGCCTTCACTCGTCATCGGGAGCTGGGGACTGGGGATGTGAGCAGGTTACTCGGATTGCATAAAGCCACCGCTTCTCGCATCCTGAGGACCCTGGCTTCGAGGGGCTTCCTGCAGCAGGACCCCAGGACCAAGGCTTTCACCCTCGGTCCAGCCATATCCGAGCTGGTGAGGGCCTACACCAACGGCATCGGGTACCGGATCGTGGAGTTGGCGCGCCCGGAGATGGAAAGGTTAAGGGACAGGTTGGGCGAGACGGTGGTCCTGGAGGTCCTCTCCGGCCCGGGTACGGTGATAGCCTGCGTGGTGGAGGGACCGCAGCGGGTTCGCATCGCCGGCACGGTGGGGGACAGGCTTCCCGTGCATGCGGCGGCGGGTGCCAGGGCCATATTAGCGTTCTCCCCTCGTGAACTTTTCGACAGGCTCATCGGGGAAGATCTTCCCCAACTCACCCCTAAGACCATCACTGACCGGGAGGCCCTCTGGAGGGAGCTGGAGAGAACTCGGAAGAGAGGGTTCTCCCTGGACAGGGAGGAGATAGACGTGGGCATCAACGCGGTGGGGGCCCCGGTGTTCGACCACGAGGGGAATGCCGTGGCGGCGGTGGTGGTAGCGGGTCCCGCCAGGAGGGTGAAGGGAGCGACCGGCTCGAGGTTGGTGGAAGAGGTGATGAGGGCAGCGGAGTCCATTTCACACCGCCTGCATTATCCGGGAGCGGGAGAAGAAGAACGCGATGGTCGGGTAGGGAAACGGGGAAATGTGCGGGAGTATGCTTGAAGGGCCTTAAGAAGGGAGAGCGCTCATCAAGCGCTTTCGTCCGTTACCAGTTCATGGTAAGTAAGGGGGTGATGGCATGGGGTTGAGGGACGCGGTTATCAAAAGGACGTACCTTTTCCCGGACAGGGTGAGCATGGAATACCTGAGGGGATTGAATCGGAGGAAGCTGAGACCGGGGGAGAAGTCCTTGCCCTACGCAGGTTACTTCTACCGTAAATTGGCAACTATTCCCAAAGAAGATTTGGAGCGCATCAACTCAGATCCGGAGAGGCACGACCGTGCCACCCCCATCCAGGACCGGGCGGCCCTGGCCGAGACCGGGTACCTGGAGATGGAAACCGGTTACACGGTGATGCCCGACGGTTCCGGGGTGGCGGCCACCCTGGTAAAGATGCCGGGGGTCACCCCCGAGATGCTGGACTGGTGGTTCAACTGGCATTGCCTGGAGGACCTTAGGTACGCCATCTGGTGCCCTGTAGCCCATTACGCAGTAAGGGCCAAGGATCCCGCGAGGCATTTAGATGATTCGGGGATTCCACTGGCGAATAGGATACACGGGAGCGTCCATTATGTCACGGAGAGGATTCATACCCGGTTTCCCCAGAGGATAAGGATCGAGTTCCTCTCCCCGGAGGAGTTCGGGATTCCCGAACCCGGAGGGGATGAATCCCGCCTTGCCAGGGCGATCTGCGCCAACGTTTACCTGGCGGGCCTCGGCCTCCCCATCGCCGCATTCCTTCACGCCGTGAGGGTAACCGGGGATGGGGTGGAATACCGCAGCCGGTACTGGTCAGGTTATCTGGTGAGGGATGGAAGGCCAGTAAGGGTGAAGTTGCCGTCGGTAGTGGATGTCATGGAGCTGGCGCGGGGAATCTGTATTCACAGCCTCATGGAATACCATAACCTGGCCTCTTTCCTGCCGGAGATCTACGGGGAATACGGTGGGAAGGTTGAAGCCACCTTACGAAGGTGAATCACGGGTCCTTCGATGGCGAGCGGGAAGGAAAGGGGGTATGGGTTAAATTGGGAAGGGAAGACAGGTTTGAGAGCGGGAATGGCGGGGGCGCGGTTTACTGGGGGTTGCTGGCCGCTTCCTGCGCCCACGTGTTGGAGGAATACGTGTGGCCAGGAGGGTTCCTTCGGGTGGCCCGCGAGGTGGCTCCACGGGCGTTTGAGCATGCGTCCACCCCCGTCGTGGTCGGGGTGAACGCTGCCATGATCGCTGGGTGCCTGGAGGGTGCCCTGCTGGCTCGGCGCAATCCCCTCCTGGGATTGAGTATGGCGAGCCTGCTGCATGCCAATGCCCTGCTCCACCTGGGCGTTTCCCTGAGGGCCAGGAAGTACGTGCCCGGGCTCGCCACCGGCCTTTTTCTCTACCTTCCCCTTTCGGTCAAGGCCTTCTCCTCCTACCGCAGGTCTGAGAGATACCGCCCTCAAGTGGCCATGGGCGCGGTCGCCCTGGGCCTAGCCTGGCATTCCCTCCCCTTCTTGGCCTTCGCCTTGCGGGCGTGGCTGATGGGTAAGCACCGAGATACGGATGGGCAAGCCTGATGGATAAGCATCTTCCCGGACCGGAGGCTTAGGGGGGTCAGCTGTTCAAGGTCTTGGTCATGGTTTATGATATGAAGAAACGAAGGCGAGGATGACAGGGTAGATGAAAGTGGAGAGCGTCCAGGACGGAAACGGGGAGGCGGCCCCCGGAAAGGTATTGGTGCTCAACTCCAGCTATCAACCGCTGAACACGGTGAACGTGCGGCGGGCCGTCATCCTAGTGCTCAAGAAAAAGGCGGAGATAGTGGAGAGGGACGGGGCGTACTTACGGTCCGAGAACCTCTCCCTGCCCGTTCCGCTGGTCATCCGTCTTGCTTACTTCGTTCACGTGCCCCAAAAAGGTATACCCCTGAGTCGCCGTGCCGTCTTCGCCAGGGATAACCATACCTGCCAATATTGCGGTGGGCGGGCGGAGAGCATAGATCACGTGGTCCCCAGAAGCAGAGGTGGCAAGCACGAGTGGGAGAATGTGGTGGCCGCCTGTCGACGTTGCAACACGCGCAAGATGAACCGGTTGCCCCACGAGGCGGGGCTGCGCCTCCTGCGCAAGCCCTTCCGCCCCAAGGGCTACGTTTGGCTTTACGGGGTGGAAGGCGGCATACCTAGGGCCTGGGAACCTTACCTGGACTCGGCCCTGGTGGGCTGAGAGCTTGGTTGGCAGGAAATGGAATGAGCGGGTATGGACGATCCAGAGCTTCTGGAACCCGTCAGGCCGGGGATATTCCGTATTGAGATCCCCGTGCAAGGTCCCCTCCAGAACCTGAACTATTACCTCTTCGCCGGCGATTGTCCTTTGCTGCTGGACGTTCCCCCTCTCTTTGGTCCCCTGGTGGATGCCTTGGAGAGGGCGATACGCAAGGCGGGGGTGAGCCGGCTGGAAAGGATTGTCCTTACCCATGCCCACGTAGATCATAGCGGGTCTGCTGCGGAGGTGTCGAGGCGCCTAGGGGGCCGTATCTGCGCCCACGTCGACGAGGTCTGGCGGCTGGAGAGGGACGAGGAGGCAGCCCTCCGGGAAGTGCAGAGGATGGGGAGGTTCGCGGAGAGATGCGGGTTTCCTCCGCGGAGGCTGCAAAAGACACTGGAATCGTGGAGACGTTGGAGGGTTTTGACGGAACGCTGCCGGGTGGAGGAGGCCCTGGTGGAGGGGGAAGTGGTCGAGGGAGGAGGCAGGAGGCTCCGGGTCCTACATACGCCGGGGCATACCTTCGGCCACCTCTGCCTCTACGAGGAAAGGGAGAGGATTCTCTTCTCAGGAGACCATCTCATCCGGTCCATCACGCCCAACCCGGACCTCTTGGTGGGGGAGGACGGCTCCTGGAGGTCGGGCCTTCCCCATTTCGTGTCGTCCCTGGGTAAGCTGGAGGACTTTGATATTCTGGTAGCTTATCCCGGTCACGGGCGGCCCATCTCCAGGGTGGCGAGGAGGATCGCTTTCAACCTGGAGCATCATCGCCGGAGGTTAAGGGAGGTGTTGGAGGGGATACCGGGTAGGGGCTCCACACCCTGGGAGCTGGCGGCCATGCTCTTCCCCCAGGTCGAGAGGGAAACCGCGACCATGGATTCCTGGCTGGCCCTCCGTGAGGTGATGGGTCACCTGGAGATCTTGCGGGAAGAGGGATTGGTGGAGCTCCGGGAGCTCCGGGATAGTGACGGACTCATCCTCGTTACCCGGAAATGAAGGCGGGCCCGGTGGAGTTTCCTTTTCGCTAGCCCGAGGGAGTTAAGGGAATGTTTGGATGTCCCGGGGGAGGTACCGGTGGGGGAGCGGGGGAAGTGCCGGTGAGAACGGGGGCCGCAAGGGAGGTTAGCCGGGAAGCCCCCCAGTGTCAGGCGTCGGGGTCGCCGGGGTTTATACCAGGGGAAAACGTCGGGCAGGGAAGGAGGCTTGACATGCCCAAAGTAGCTGTGGTGCGGGCGAAAGAGGAGCTGGAAAGGTCCTTTTGGGAGTTGTTCGAGCCCTTCGGAGGAGCGAGGGACCTGCTCGGGGGCAGGGAAGAGGTCTTCATAAAGGTGAACGCGGTGGACTTCAAGCTGCACTGCTACACCGATCCCCGGGCCGTCCACGCGCTGGTCCGCCTCCTCAAGTCGGAGGGGGCGAAGAGGGTTTTCGTGATGGACAACTGCACCCAGGGCAATTTCACCCGGCTGGTATTCCGGGTGAGCGGCTTGGAGAGGGCGACGAAGGAGGCCGGGGGTATCCCCCTTTACCTGGACGAGGGGAGGCAGGACTGGATCGAACTTCCCAGGATGGGTTATCGGGTCAAGGTGTCCCGCCTGGTGAGGGAAAGGCTGATGGAGGGCCAGGACGGGTGCTTCTACCTGAATATGCCTCGCCTGAAGACCCACTCCATGGCCCAGGTGACCCTGGGGGTCAAGAACCAACTGGGCCTCATCCGCCAGAAGGACAGGATAAGGGATCACAATCACCGCCTGCACCTGAAGCTGGCGGACATCTACTCGGTGATAAGGCCCCACTTCACCCTCATCGAGGGGTTGGAGGCGCTGAACCACGGCCATTATTCCCCGGAGGGACTGGCCGGGCAGTGCGTGGAGGAGTTGGGCCTGTTCATCGGGGGCGAGGACACCCTGGCCGTGGACGCGGTGGGCTGCCACGTCATGGGCATCGACCCCCGCCAGGTAGAGCACCTGCGACTGGCCTCGGATTTCGGATTGGGTTGTATAGACCTGGGAAAGATAGAGGTGGTAGGGGACCTGGAGCCCTTCCGCCGTAATTACACCTGGGAGCTGATCCCCGTGTATCCCCCCGACGTGAAGATCCTGGAGGGCAGGGAAAGATGCTGCCCTGAGGGGTGCAATCTGAACACCCGCATGGTCCTCCAGATGCTGTACATCGATTTCGGGGGTCGGGGCGGATTCACCATAGTGATGGGCAGCGGCTGGAGGTGGGAGGACCTGGAGGGAGCTGGCGACCGGGTACTGGTGGTAGGGGATTGCGCCGTCTCCGAGGCCTATCCCGTCCTGAAAAGGAGGGTGAGGGGCAAGGGCCTCCGGGCGGTGAGGGGTTGTAACAACCTCCGGGGTATCATAGGGGGGCTGGCCTCTTTCATGGGGGTCCAGCCGTCCCGTATGGTCCCCTTGCCCTTCTGGCAAACCGCCACCCTGCTGGCCAGCGCCCTCTGGCACCGGACCACGGCCCGGGTCACCCCCGTATGGGTGAGGAGGAGGTGAGCCGACTCCGGAGGCAGGGAGGGCCGGGGAGGGGGAGCGACTGGGCTGGTGGGGAGATTGAAAAGGCATGAAGAGGGCTGCTATATTTTTTTGTGGTGAAGTGAAGCGGCGCCCTTGTAGCTCAGAGGACAGAGCAGTGGCCTCCGGAGCCACGTGCGGGGGTTCGAATCCCTCCAAGGGCGCCATTTTTCATGGGGCATTTCATGGAGGACCACATCCGCTGCTTTAATTGCCACCATGACATCCCCCAAGGGGTGGAGAGGTGCCCGGTGTGCGGGTTTTCCCTGGAGGGGGGTAAGGTCGAGGCCATCAAGAAGGCCACCGAGCTGAATTCCCGTGCCCAGCTCGCCGAGACCAAAGGAGATTTTCAGGAGGCCGTCCGGCTCTACACCGAAGCAGTGCAGCTCTTCCCGGAGTTCGTGGTGGCCCACTACAACTTGGGAATAGCCCTCGGGAAGCTCAAGGATTTCCGTGGGGCCATGGAGAGCCTGACCCGGGCGATAGGACTCAAGAACGACTTCGCAGCGGCCTATGCCGCCAGGGGGGACATGTGGGTGGCGTTGGGGGATTACGCTTCAGCGGTGCGGGATTATTCTATGGCCATAGAGCTCTACCCCGACTACGCCCAGGCCTATTATCGGAGGGCTATGGCCCTGGTGGAATTGGGCGAATGGGAGAGGGCCGAGAAGGACTTGCAGGACTACCTCTTCTACAAACCCCATGATCGGAGGGCCCGACTGAAGCTGGAGGAGCTGGCCAGGATTAGCGGTGAAGGCGGCGAGCGCCCCTCCCAGTGAGATCCTGGTGGGCCCTCAGGACCGCGGGACAAAGGGAAAGGGGAGAGGTCCATCGCCTGGGGAGGGAGGGAAGCAAGGAGTCATGGTTCGTCGCATCCGTTCGGGGAAGGGAAATACCCCAGGGGACGGAGAAAGGAGGTAAGGCGTTAGATGGTGGATTTCGAGGACTACCTGGAGGAGAGGGTCGGGCAGGAGGTCATGGTGTGGACTGCCGGGGGGCACTATTTCAGGGGCATCCTCCGAGAGGTGGATGAGGAGGGCTTCCTGCTGCTGGAAGACGTGAGCTGTACGCTGGCGGGGGAAAGGGGAGAAAGGGGGAAAGTGGTGGTGGCTTTGGACGCGGTGGATGCCGTCTCCTAGCCCTCCCCCTTGACTTTCACCAGCTGTACGAAGTTCATCTGCAGGTTAGCCAGGGTCCCCCGGAAGGGCTTGAGGCTTTCCGGGTCCAGCTTTCCCTCGCCTGCCTTGATCATGGCGTCCAGTACGTCTATGGCCAATCTCGCCTGCCTGAAGTCCCTGTATTTGAGGTTGACGCTTTCCGGTAGCCCGAGCCTCAGGTAGGCCATGCTGGCCAGCTGGTTCATCATGTAAAGAACGATGTCGGAGACGGTGACCTTCTCCAGGCTCTCTTCCACCAGCCTCCGGAGATCCTCGTCAGTAGGCCCCCCCTCATCCTTACCCCCTCGCTCCCGGGCTTCCGCTTCGCCGACGGGACCTTCCGCGGGGTCTTCCGGGGAGGTGCCAGGGGTGACCTTTTCCCTTGATGCCTCGTCTCCCAGCTTGTCCTTTTCTTCCCCCTTGTCCTCTGGCATGTCCTTACCTCCTCGGGCAAAGGATCGGTTTTTCGCCCCGGACGGCTCGTGTTCCGGGGAGTTTGCGGGGCGATACCCCGCGGGGCGATACCCCACATTCATTAGATTATATGACGCAGGGGAAGCTGGGAGGGGGCTTGGGTCGGTTAAACAAGGGGGTAGCGCAAGTCCGCCGGTGCCGTGACCCTTTCGTAAGACTGACACAGGTGTATGCCCCGCCAATAGGGGCTTGGAATGGAGTTGGGTTGACGGGGGCCTTCCCCCTTTTCTTGCCAGGGGGATATCATATTACCCAAGCGAGGAGTTCTCGCGAAAAGGGATCTTGAAAACCGAATACAAGCCATGTAGGGGTGCTCCCAACCAAGGGGGCTGAGAGCATACCCTTGAACCTGATCTGGGTAATACCAGCGGAGGGAACATGGTATGATGCGTGGTCGAGAGGCCGCGTCCTGGATCAGGGCGTGGCCTTGTTTTTCCCCGGTGGATCGCGGAAGGGATTGGAGGTGAAACCGATGGCGCAGGGTCCGGCGGGAAACTGGGATGAGGTCTCCATCACCGGGGCCATTATCCGAGGTTTTTTTCAGGAATTCGCCGACAGCTTACGGCTGGACGTGGCCATAGCCGGGGCCGGTCCCTCGGGACTCACTGCCGCCCGTTACCTAGCGCGGGAGGGATTCCGGGTGGCGGTCTTCGAGAGGAATCTCTACGTGGGTGGCGGGATTTGGGGAGGGGGCATGCTCTTTCCCCGCGTGGTGGTCCAGGAGGAAGCTGCCCCCCTCTTCGAGGAGATAGGGGTCAGGCTTAAGCCGGTGGAGGACGACCTTTACCTGGCCGACGCGGTGGAGGCGGTCTCCCGTTCGACGGCGGCGGCCATAGAGGCGGGAGCCCGCATCTGGGTGGGGATGGGCGTGGAGGATCTGGTGCTGAGGGAGAAGGACCGGGTTAGCGGGGTGGTGCTCAACTGGATGGCCGTGGAGAGGGCAGGGTTGCACGTGGACCCGCTGGCGGTCCATGCCCGGGTGGTGATCGACGCCACTGGACATGAGGCCGAGGTGACCAGGACCCTGCAGCGCAAGGTGCCGGGCCTTCGCTTAGATACCCCGTCGGGAGAGGTGGTGGGGGAAAGACCCATGTGGTCGCAGGTGGCGGAGGCGACCCTGGTGGAGAACACGACGGAGGTGCACCCGGGGTTGATCGTAGCGGGAATGGCTGCCGGGGCAGTGCATGGCTCCTACCGGATGGGGGCCATCTTCGGAGGCATGTTGCTTTCCGGGAGGAAGGCAGCGGCCCTGGCGGCGCAGATATGCCGGGGGGAAGGATGAGGAAGAGCCTCCGCCTGGGTCTTTACGTGATCACCGATGCCCGCCCTGACCTGGGGAGGGGTCACCTGGAGGTGGCCGAGGCGGCTCTGGAGGCAGGGGCCGACGCGGTCCAGCTGCGGGCCAAGGATGTGGGAGGGCGAGAGATGTACGAGTTGGCTGTGGGCCTCAAGGAGTTACTGGGAAGAAGGGGTAGTGGGACGCTCTTCCTGGTGAACGACCGGGTGGACGTGGCCTTGGCGGCGGGGGCGGACGGGGTGCACCTGGGATGGGACGACCTTCCGCCCGCCCGGGCCAGGCTCCTTCTCGGCGAGGAGAAGGTGCTGGGGGTTTCGGCCTCTTCTACGGCGGAGGCTCTGGCTGCCCTGGAGGCAGGTGCCGATTACCTGGGGGCTGGCCCGGTATATCCCACTGGTACTAAGGCGGATGCTGGCGAGCCCATAGG
>JAPWVA010000001.1 GCA_028275245.1 Actinomycetota bacterium | reverse complement strand
TCACCGTCGGCCTCCACGATGAGGTAGCCCTTGCCCAGCTCCAGGGCTGTCTCCACCGACTCGGCCAGCCTGGTCTCCTGGCCTTCCTTGATCACCAGGCGGTCCACCACCACCTCGATGTTGTGCTTCTTGTAGCGTTCCAGACGTATCTCCTCGTCCAGGTCCCACAGCTCGCCGTCGATGCGGGCCCGGCTGAACCCCTTCCGGCGTACTTCATCCAGTAGGGAAGCGTATTCACCCTTCCTTCCCCGCACCAGGGGACTCATGATGGTGAGACGTGTACCCGGGGGGAAGGAGCGTATCCGCTCGATAATCTGCTGGGATGACTGTTTCTCGATCTCCCTCCCGCAGGTAGGGCAGTGGGCTCTGCCGATGCGGGCGAAGAGCAGGCGCAGGTAGTCGTGGATCTCGGTTATGGTGCCAACGGTGGAGCGAGGGTTGTGGGAGGCGCTCTTCTGGTCGATGGATATGGCCGGTGAAAGGCCGGTTATGGAATCCACGTCGGGCTTGTCCATACGTCCCAGGAACTGCCGCGCGTAGGCGGAAAGGGATTCCACGTAGCGCCTCTGCCCCTCGGCATAGATGGTGTCGAAGGCCAGGGAGGACTTGCCGCTCCCGCTCAACCCGGTCATCACTATCAATTTGTTGCGGGGAAGCCGCAGGTCCACGTTCTTCAGGTTGTGTTCCCGGGCTCCTTTGATCTCAATCCACTCCATCTCGGCATCCCTCGCCTTTCCCATGTTCCCGAGGGAGGTGACGTTCCTTGCGATTTCATCGCCTCCATGGATTATTTCATCGCCTCCATGTCTCCATGGATTGATTCAGGCGAGACCGGCGTTTCGTCCCATCATTAGGGTTTTACTGCCCGGGGCTTCCCCTGGTTGTTCCCGCTCAACCGGCCTCCCGCAGGGCCCGCAGGCGTTTCTTGAGCTCCGCTATCTCGTCCCTCAACCGTGCTGCGTACTCGAAGCGTAGGTCCTCGGCGGCGATCCTCATCTCGTCCTCCAGGCCCCGGATGAGGGATTCCAGTTCCTCGGGGCTCATATCCTCCTCCCTCCACCTCCTGCGGTGGGAGGGGCGCTCGTCGGGCAATAGGACCATGTCCATGATATCGCTAACCCGCTTGCGCACCGTCTGGGGGTTGATGCCATGCCGTCGGTTATATTCCAGCTGAAGCCTCCTCCTCCTCTCCGTCTCCAGTATGGCCCGGCGCATGGAATCGGTCACCTCGGAGGCATACATGATCACCTGGCCGTTAACGTTCCGGGAGGCACGTCCGATGGTTTGTATGAGGCTCCGCTCGTTGCGGAGGAAACCCTCCCGGTCGGCGTCCAGGATGGCCACCAAGGAGACCTCGGGAAGATCAAGCCCTTCCCTGAGCAGGTTTACTCCCACCAGCACGTCAAATTCCCCAAGCCTCAGGCCACGGATAATCTCCACTCGGTCCAGGGTGTCGATTTCCGAGTGCAGGTAGCGCACCTTTAGGCCCGTCTCCAGCAGGTAATCGGTGAGGTTTTCCGCCATCCTCTTGGTGAGGGTGGTGACCAGCACCCTCTCCTTCCTCTCCACCCTCTTCCTTATCTCCCCTATGAGGTCGTCCACCTGGCCTTCCGCTGGTCTCACCACCAATTCCGGGTCCACCAGCCCGGTGGGGCGGATGATCTGCTCCACCACTTGGCTGCTCACTGAGAGCTCCCAGGGTCCGGGGGTGGCGCTCACGCAGATCATCTGGGGGACTCGTTCCAGGAATTCCTCGAACTTCAGGGGGCGGTTGTCCAGGGCGGAGGGCAGGCGGAAGCCGTATTCCACCAGGGTCCTCTTGCGGGACATGTCACCCTCGTACATCCCGTGGATCTGGGGGATGGTTACGTGGGACTCATCCACGAAAACCAGGAAGTCCTCGGGGAAGAAGTCCAGCAGGGTGTAGGGTGGTTCCCCGGGAGCCCTTCCGTCCAGGTGCCGGGAATAATTCTCGATGCCCTGGCAATAACCCATCTCCTGGAGCATCTCCAAGTCGTAGGTGGTCCGCGATAGCAGCCGCTGGGCTTCCAGGAGCTTGCCCATGGATTGCAGCTCGGCCACCCTCTCCTCCAGCTCCGCCCGGATGGAGGTGATGGCTCGCCGGAGGTTTTCCTCGGCGGTGAGATAATGGGTGGCCGGATAGATGACCACCGAGTCCGGCACCGCCACGATCTCGCCGGTGACGGGGTCTATGACCTTGATCTTCTCCAGCTCGTCCCCGAAGAACTCCAGCCTCCACACCAGCTCCTCGTAGGTGGGATACACCTCCAGAGTGTCCCCCTTGAGCCGGAACTTACCCCGGGAGAGCTCGTATTGGTTCCGCTCGTACTGCATGTCCACCAGCCGAGCCAACACCTCCCGCAGGGAGTACTCCTCCCCCCTGTTCAGGAGGAGAACTCTCTTCAGGTATTCCTGGGGGCTGCCCAAGCCATATATGCAGGAGACCGAGGCCACCACGATCACGTCCCGCCGGGAGAGCAGGGCTGAGGTGGCCCGGTGCCGCAGGCGGTCTATGTCGTCGTTTATGGAGGTGTCCTTCTCGATGTAGGTATCGGTGGAGGGGATGTAGGCCTCTGGCTGGTAGTAGTCGTAATAGCTCACGAAGTACTCCACCGCGTTCTCCGGGAAGAATTCCCGGAACTCGTTGCAGAGCTGGGCGGCCAGGGTCTTGTTGGGAGCGATCACCAGGGCGGGTCGCTGCAGATTGTGGATGACGTGGGCCATGGTGAACGTCTTCCCCGAGCCAGTGACCCCCAGCAGCGTCTGGTAGCGATAGCCCCTCTTCACCCCCTCGGTTAGGGCGGCGATGGCTTTGGGCTGATCACCCCGGGGAACCAATTCGGTCACCAAGCGGAACCCGCTCATCTTTCCCCACCTCTCAGGAGGACGGGAAGCTCCACCAGGCTGGAGATGCGGGGACCGGGAAAGCCGGGGTGGGCTCCCCGCCGGTCCAGCAGGACCGCCTGCATCCCCGCCTCGCGGGCTCCCAGAAAGTCGGACCTCGGAGAGTCCCCCACGTGTAGGGCCCTTCCGGGGGGCACATCGGCCCGGCGCAGGGCCTCTCGGAAGATATCCGGGTGGGGCTTCTCCCTACCCACCAAGCCGGAGATCACCACGATATCCAGGTAGGAGGAGATCCCCCATCCATCCAGGAGCTCCTCCACCCAGGGCTCGAAGTTGGTGATCACGCCCAGCCGGAAACCCCCTTGCTTCAGAGCTTCCAGGGCTTCCAACCCGTCGGGGTAGGGTCGGTAATGGGAGGGATCGGAAAAGGTGCGGTAGAGGACCTCCGGGAGGACGTGGTCCTCGCCCTGTATCCCAAGGTCCCGCAGGATTGAGTGATAAAATTCCCTCCAGAAGGCACCCGATTTTTCAGGGCTGTCGGTGAAGGAAAAACCCCTACCCTGCCTTTCCTCCACCTCCTCCATGTAGCGACTGGCCACGATGGAAACCTCCCTGGGGTCGACCTGGTGGCCGTGTTCGCGGCAAACGGTGTGGAAGAGCTCGCCGAAGGAAGGATGGGGGTAAAAAAGGGTCTCCCCCACGTCCAGAAAGACCACTTCCGGTAATTGGATAATCCCTTTCACCATGTTGCCGGTGAGCTGCCTCCTTTCCACCTTCTTCGGTCACTAGGAAACAAAAGGGCTCGGACGAGCCCTCCACATTTTATAATAGCACCGTGGCCGGGGATATGCTCATCCCTGGTGACGCTCGTTGCTGTCCCAGAAGCCATGGGAGGTGGGAATTGAGCCGTTGCCGGGATCTCAGGGGTTGCCCCGCCAGCCAGTACCTCTCCTGCAAGGCCTGGAGAGAGGGTCTTAACTGCTGGGAGGTGGAGGATCCCCGCTGCAGCGTGGGGTTGCACCTTTGCCTCCGGTACGGTTGTCCCGTCTATTCCCTTTATTCCCGGGAGATCGAGGAGGAGCTGAAGCGGAGGGCCCTGAGAAGCTGATCAACCGGGGGTTCTGCCTTCCCTCCGTGCCCTCCCTTAGGGTAAATTCCAATTCTTAGGGCCTTATTCGCGATCCTTTCCGGCGGCGTAGGGGGTCAGGACTTTCCTGCGCTTATCACTCGATCTTGGCCTTTTCACCCCTCTTTTTCATGGAAAAGGGTTTTTGCCTTCTCGTTTTTATCCTTTTTGCTTCCATGCCCCCAGGATGGCCTCCCATGCCCTCTCCACCTCCCGCTCCAGGTCCACCAGGCTTCCCTCGTTTCTTACCACGAAGTCCGCTACCCGCAGGCGTTCCTCCCGGCTGGCCTGGGAGGCGATACGGGCCCGGGCGTCTTCCCTGGAAAGGCCGCGATCCCTTACCAGCCTTTCCTCCTGCGTCTCGGGGGAGGCGTCCACCACCAGGGTGAAGTCGAAGGCGCCGGCGACGCCCGCCTCCACCAGCAAGGGGATGTCCAGCACCACGATGGCACGGTCCCCTGTCTCCACCCTGATCCTCTCTATCTCGGAGGCCATCAGTTGGAGGATGCGGGGATGGGTGACCCGGTTGAGGAATTCCCTTTCCGAGGGGTCGTTGAAAACCACGGCCCCGAGTTTTGCCCGGTCTATATTCTCTTGCGGGTCGAGGATGGACTCGCCGAAGTGCTCCACGATTTCGCGATAGGCCTCGCTGCCCTTTTCCACCACCTTCCTGGCCAGTGCATCCGATTCCACCAGGAAGGCACCCTTGTCGACCAGCATCCTTCCCACCGTGGTCTTGCCGCTGGCGATGCCCCCGGTAAGGGCCACCAGGAAAAGCGCCATCCTATCCTCCTTCTCAAACGTGGGCGAGCTGCAGCTTACCTCCTTGCAAGCCCGTTAATAAAAGGGGAAAGGGAACTTTACCGTCTCCCTTTCCCCGGTGTGCTCTCCGGATCTCCTGGATCAGGGTTCCTGGATCCCCTCCCTCTTTAGGTCTTGGATTATTTCCTCCAGGGTCTCCCCTCCCCGGGAAGGGGTTTCCTCCGCCCCGGAGGGAGCCCCGTGGCCATGCTCCTCTGTATCCTCAGCGGTAGCAGGGGGTACGGGTGACTCCCCTTCTTCAGCTTCCTCATCCTCGGACCGTTCCGCCACCGCTTCTTTCGAGGTAGCGGCTGCTTCCTCCTCCCCTTCCTCAGGGAGAGACACAGCCTCTTCAGCCGTGGCCGTCTCGTCGGGTGGGGATTCCCCGGTGGGTTCTTCCTCCCCTTCCTCCCGGTCGAGCCCGAGCTCCTCAGCGGCCTGCCGGATGCTGAGGCTGAGGCGGCGCCGGTCTATGTCCATGTCCACCACCTTGACCTGCACTGTTTGGCCCACCGTGAGGACCTCCTCCGGATGCTCGATATGCCGCTTGGCTATCTCGCTTATGTGCACCAGGCCCTCCACCGCTGGCCTCACCTGTACGAAAGCCCCGAAGGGGACCAGCTTGGTTATCCTTCCCTCGAGGATGTCACCTATCCTTACCTCCCGGTATATCTCCTCCCATGGGTCGACCTGGCAGGCCTTGAGGCTCAAGGAGATGCGCTCCCTATCCTTGTCCACATCTAAAACTTCCACCTCCACCTCGTCCCCCACCGAGAGCACCTCGCTGGGTTTCTCCACGTGGCACCAGGAGAGCTCGGAGATGTGGATCAAGCCGTCAATCCCCCCCAGGTTGACGAAGGCCCCAAAGGATACCAGGCTGGAAACCTTCCCCTTGACCCTCATGCCCTTCTTCAAGTTTTCCAGGAGGACCTTCTTCCTCTCATTGGCCTTCTCCTCCAAGTAGGCGCGGCGGGAAAGCACCACGTTGTTGCGGTTCCTGTCCATCTCGATGATCTTGCAGGTGAGCTTCTGACCCAAGAAGGACTCCAGGTCCCGAACCCGCTGCACGTCCACCAAGGAGGCGGGAAGGAAGCCCCTTAGGCCGATGTCCAGGATAAGGCCTCCCTTGACCACCTCGATGACCTCTCCCTCCACCGGTTCGCTGTTCATCATCTTCTCTTCGAGGACCCCCCAAGCCTTCTCGTATTGAGCCCTCTTTTTGGAAAGGATCAGACGACCTTCCTTATCCTCCTTTTGTAGCACCAGGGCGTCGATGACATCGCCCACCTTAACCACTTCCTCCGCCTTGACGCCGTAGCGGATGGAGAGCTCTCGCAGGGGGATTACGCCCTCTGACTTGTAACCGATGTCCAATAGGACCTCGTCCTTGTCGATTTTCACCACCGTCCCGGCGATGATGTCCCCCTCGGAGAAGACCTTGATGGTCTTTTCGTAGTTGATGGAATCGGCGTCGGAGTAATCGAAGTTGGTGAGGGGGATGGAGATTCGCTGGGATCTATCGTTGTCCTGGTGTTCCTGCCTCTGATCGATCTGTTCGTGCATCTAAACCATTCCTCCATTCCCTGAGTTTTTGTCCGTGTCCGCTGGTCCGGCACACGGACAACTAATTTTACCACCAAGGTAGGTTTCCGCACCAGCCCTGGGGATGCCAGATGTAGTACCGAGGATGCCAGTAAGAAAGACCATCTCTTTCTTCCTTTTTTGGCTGTTTTGCCAGGATGATAGGGTGGTCTCTCAAGCTCCTTCAACCCTAAAAGCGCCCACTGAAAAGGTAAAGGATCGATATCGAACCTATTTCCCCTGCCTTGCCATTTTGTCGGGACTTATCGTCATTTACGGGTCCCTTTTGGCCCTAGGGCATTTAGAATGCTCCCTGGCTGCGGGAAACGGTGCTAACCCCTTTCTCCCTTTCCAGGAAAAGTGGAGCATCGCGGCGTATATTTCCAGGGAAGGTCAGTCCTGGCGCGCCGGGTGCCCCCCAGGTTTTGTCTCCCCGCCCTTCACGGATAATCGCGCCGGGTAACGGTGACCCCAGACAAGGATCCTCGGTAATCGGACTTCACGATCCGGTTCCGAGAAACATGCATTGGGTTGGATAGCTGAGTGAACCGCCCGGAGTGAACGCCCCAGAGATGAGGGCGAGTTCCCATGACTCGCCATGGGTTTCCACCGTACGTGACCGGATAGGACCGACCAGGCCGGGGAATCCCCGAGTGACCAGTCAAGACCTCCTCGGGCGGGTAATCGCAAAAGGTGTGGGTTCCTACCCCCGCCGGGCTGAGGCCCCCTCCCGTTCACTTGGCATCGTACCAGGTGGGTCCCATGGAGATCTCCACCTTGAGGGGAACCCTCAGAGGAAAGGCCCCCTCCATCTCCTCCCTTACCACCTCTTGAACCTCGACCTCCTCCCCGGGGGGCACGTCCAGGAGGAGCTCGTCGTGCACTTGCAACACCAGTTTGCTGCCGAGTCCCTCCCGCCTCAACCTCTCGTGAATACGGAGCATGGCCAGCTTGATGATATCCGCGGCGCTACCTTGTATGGGGGTGTTGAGGGTGATCCTTTCCCCCAGCCTTCTCAACCTCACGTTTTCCTCCAATATCTCCCGCACTTCCCTGATTCGGCCCAGGAGTGTGGTCACATAGCCTTGGGAGGCAGCCCGAGCCACCTGCTGGTCCAGGAACTCCTTAACCCGGGGAAACCGCCGGAAATAGGCCTCGATGTACTTCCCCGCCTCCTCGGGACTCACCCCTATCTGCTCCCCCAGCCCCTGAGGGCTGATACCGTAGATGATCCCGAAGTTAACCGCCTTGGCCTTCCTCCTCGCCTCGGGATCTACCCGCTCCTGGGGAATACCGAAGATCTCCGAGGCGGTGATGGCGTGGATGTCCATGTCCGACTCGAAGGCCCGGATCAAGGCTTCGTCCCCCGACAGGTGGGCTAAGACCCTCAGCTCGATCTGGGAGTAATCGGCGGAGAGCAGCGATCCTCCGGAAACGTCCGGCAGGAAGGCCTTGCGGATGTTTCTCCCTGATTCGGTCCTTATGGGGATGTTCTGGAGGTTTGGATTGCTGGAGGATAGCCTTCCAGTGGCGGTCACCGTCTGGTTGAAGCAAGTGTGCAGCTTGCCCGTGGTCGGGTTCACCAGCTTGAGTAGCGAGGTCACATAGGTACCCTTCAACTTAGAGAGTTCCCGATACCGGAGCAGGAGGTCGATCACGGGATGCTGGCCTCGCAAGGCCTGGAGCACCGAAAAGTCGGTGGCGTAACCCGTCTTGGTTTTCTTAATCGGGTTCAGCCCCAGCTCCTGGAAAAGAACCCTGGAGAGTTGCTGGGGTGAGTTCAGGTTGAAGGGATGACCGGCCAACGCGTGGATCTCCCTCTCCAGATGAGACAGCTCCTTATCCAGCTCCCTCTCCATCTCCTTAAGGCAAGCAGTGTCTATCCTTATGCCGTTGATCTCCATCTCGGCCAGGACAACCTGGAGGGGCCTTTCCAGTTCGTGGAAAAGACGGGATAGGCCCCGAGAGCTCATCTCCGCCTCTACCGGCTCCTTCAGGCGCCAGACAGCCATGGCCTTCTCTATCTCGGTCTCGCCCGCCTGCTCCTCCACCAGGAGGTTCAGCTGCCCCGTCTCTTTCGGGAAGGGGACTTCCCGGAGGAAACGGGCGCAGCATCTTTCCAGGTCGTGGGAGACCGCCGAGGGATCCACTAGATAGGCCGCCAGCTGCACGTCGAAGATCTCCCCCGGAAAGGTGCCGGTGAGCTTGAAGGCCTGGACCATGAAGTCCTTGACCCGGAAACCGTAGACCTCCGCTCCCGTCCCGGGCAGCTCCTCCAGGAGCCTGGAAAGCATTCCCTGTGCCCCGGAAAGGGCCATATCCAGGTGAAAGCCCTTCTCGCCCGTGAAAAAGCCCAAACCCACAAGTTTTCCTTCGGTATAGCCTTCCCCCTGTATGTTGGGATAGATGGATATCCTCCGAGAAACGGCAGCGCTTTCCAACAGTTCTCCCAACTCCCCCTCTCCCCTTAGCTGGACCCGGGTCTCCAGGGCGGGCCGTGTTTCCACTGCCACGGAGGCGTTCCCGTCCTGCCGGAAGGGAAAGGTCTCCCCCAGGGATTCCAACCTACGGTAGAGGGTTCTGAACTCGAGGGATGAGAAGAGGGCAGATACCTTTTCCCGGTCCCAGGGTTTCAACCGGGCGGATGCCAGCAGGTCGGGAGGGAGGGGGACGTCCCTGCGCAATCCCGCAAGCTCCCGGCTGAGGTAGGCCTCCTCTTTATGGGCTTCCAAGAGTTTCTTCCATCGTTCCCCCTCCACCTGCTCCAGGTTCGAATACACGCCATCCAGGGAACCGAATTTCTGCAAAAGCCGGGAGGCGGTCTTTTCCCCTATCCCCTCCACACCGGGGATGTTGTCAGAGGCATCCCCTTTTAGTGCCAGGTAATCCACGATTTGGCTGGGTTCCACCCCGAAGCGCTCCCTCACCCCCTGCTCGTCATAAACTATGATGTCGGTGATGCCCTTCCGCGTGGCCACCACCTTCACGCCCGGTCTCACCAGCTGTAGGGCGTCCCGGTCCCCGGTGACCACGTAGACCTTGCCCTCTTCCGGCAGCTTCTCCACCAGGGTGGCGATAACGTCGTCGGCCTCGTAGCCTTCCACCTCCACCACCGGTATCCCCATGGTTTCCAGCACCGCCTTGATCATTCCCAGCTGGTCCCTGAGCTCGTCGGGCATGGGCTTTCTGTGCGCCTTGTATTCCTCGTACCTCTCCAGCCGGAACTCCGGCCTTCCTTTGTCGAAGGCCACCAAGAGATGGGTGGGCCTGAGCTCCTCCAGGAGCTTGATGAGCATGGAGGTAAACCCGAAGACGGCGTTGGTGAGCTGGCCGGTGCTGGTCTTGAGGTCGGGAGGCAGTGCGAAAAAGGCACGGTAGGCTATGCTGTGCCCATCCACTAGAACGTAAACGGGTTCTTCCATATTCAACTTATCGATCTCCAAGCCACTCTTCTTTCGTCACCACCCTGCTTACCGGGCGCGGTATCCGGTGGGCGAGACGTAATCCTGGGTGCCGCTTTAGAGTTCCATGACCCATGTTAGGGAGCCGCAGTGACAAGGGCATGCTGCACTGTGGCCCGAGTTAGACGCGGAACAAGAAAAAGAAAAAGGGCTCTAACCCTTTCTTCTTGGTGCCGAAGGCCGGACTCGAACCGGCACGGGGAAACCCCACTGGTTTTTGAGACCAGCGCGTCTACCCATTCCGCCACTTCGGCCTGCTCAATGCATAATATATTTTACCACCCGATGGTTTCCTTATCACAGGAGGGTGAATCACCCCGGGGATCTGATCCCATGAACCCTGCCTTCAGGACTCAATGGCCGGGAATCGGGAAGGTGGAAGTTCGCGTGTTATGGCCCAGATGGTCAAGATCCCTGTCCTCGGCTTTCAGGGGGGCGTTATACGGGAACGGTTCGGATCAAGGTACCAACTTCCCCCGTGGTTCTCCCAAAATAGCACGATGTTATCCTGGCGCGATAGTTCCCTGCCGGATAGTTTGCCGCCCTCCACCATCGCTTTCTCCAGTAGTAACACCGCCTCATACCCGTCGTCGGACTCCACCCTGAACTCCGACTCCCGGAAGGCAGCGCCCGGGCCGTACTCGAGCCTTGCCTTTTCCCACAACTCCCGGCCCCTTTCCAGGTCTTCCTCCTGGAAGCAGGTGAGGAAGGCCTCCTCATCTCCCCTTTCCAAAGCTTGGAGGAGCAGCTTGGCACGGTCCACGGGCGAGGGATTGCCCCAGATGGTCAGGCTTAGACCTATCCACAAGGCAATGGCCGCTACCAGAGCGCCGTAAAAGACGGGTGCGATGCCATAGCGCCAGGTCCTTCTCCTCCGAGTAGGGGTTGCCAGTACTGCACGGGCTCTGGCCACCGCCCTCCAATCCCCGTGAGCAGCGATCCCCGGCGAGGTAGCGGGGAACCCCTCCTCCTCCTCTACCTCCTTCAGTTTGTTGCCACAACGATGGCAAACCGGTGCCTCATCCGGTACCAGTTCGCCGCACCACGGGCACCTCAATCATCTCCCCCCTCGAGCTTCCAATAACGTTCTCAGGGGACCGTATATTGCTATGGCCATTTAAATTTTCCTGATACCACGCATTCTTAAAGGTAATTCTGCGGCCCGGGCCGAATTCCCTTCCCGACATCAATCGCCGGGTTTCAGGTCCGTTCTTGCCTCCTCCACGCGTCGGTAGAAGCAAGAGCGCTGGCCAGTATGGCAAGCGGGGCCCACCTGGTGGACTTTCACTAGCAGGGCATCGGCGTCGCAATCGTAGAGTACCTCCCTAACATACTGACGGTTACCGGAGGTCTCTCCCTTGCACCAGTACTCCTTCCTGCTACGACTCCAGAACCATGTCCTGCCGGACTCCACCGTGCGTCTTATCGCCTCGCCGTCCATGTAGGCCAGCATCAGTACCTCTCCCGTCTCGTGGTCTTGTACTATGGCAGGAATGAGACCGTTCTCGTCGAACTTGAATCCGTATTTTTCCAGCATGACCTGGACCTCCCTTCCTCTTGCCCTTCTTCAACCCGTAGCAGGGCTACCATTCTTCCGGTTATCAACATCCTTGTGCAATCCCTGGTCTCCGACCCCCGGATCAGGCGTAGTTCCCGTCGGTTCTCAACGCTTATCCGTGCATCAAAACTCCTCCCCCAGGTATATCTTCTTAATTCTCTCGCCCTTCAGGAGCTCCTCTGCCGGGCCTTCCAGCACCACCTTTCCCGTGCGCAGGACGTATGCGTAATCGGAGATGCTCAAGGCGATTTGCACGTCCTGTTCCACCAGAAGGATGGTGAGGCCCTCCTGGTGAAGCCTCTTGAGGCAGGCGAATATGTCCCTTATAACCATGGGGGCCAACCCCATAGATGGCTCGTCCAAAAGCAGCAGCCGAGGACGAGACATCAGGGCGCGACCAATGGCCAGCATCTGCTGCTCACCACCCGAGAGGGTTCCCGCCAATTGCCTCTCCCTTTCTCCAAGGATGGGGAATAGCCGATAGACGAAATCCAGGTCCTTCTCGATCTCCGCCTTTTTCCTCCAGCTCCTGACGTAGGCTCCCAATTCCAGGTTCTCCCTTACGGAGAGCTGATAAAAGACCTGTCTTCCCTCGGGCACATGGGATATCCCCATGCGCACGATGCGGTGAGGGGGCTCGCCGGCGATGTTGCGTCCGTAGTATAGGATCTCACCGTAACGTGTGGGTATCAGACCGCTTATGGCCCGGAGCATGGTGGTCTTGCCCGCGCCGTTCGAACCCAGCACGGTGGTGATGCATCCCTCTTGCACGTGAAGGTCCACAGCCCGTAGGGCCTCTATGTTACCGTAGAAGGCCGAGATATTTCGTAGGATGAGCATGATCTGCCCCCTTCCCTCAGCCTCATATCTCCGATCCCAGGTATGCTTCTATGACCCTGGGGTCGTCTTTCACCTCTAGGGGCGTCCCCTCGGCTATCACCTCGCCGTAGTCAAGCACAAGGACCTCGTGGGAGATACGCATCACCAGGCCCATGTCGTGCTCCACCAGAAGGATGGTGATCCCTTGTCCAGCTATCTCGCGAAGGATCTCGCCCAGCTCCTCTGTCTCGTAAGTGTTAAGCCCCGAGGCGGGCTCGTCCAATAGCAGCAACTTGGGCCGGCTAGCCAGGGCGCGCGCTAGCTCTAGCAGCCTCTGCCTCCCGAAGGGCAGCGATCCTGCTGGGAAGTGGGCCATCAACTCCAGTCCCACCATCTCCAGGTAACTGAAGGCCTCCTCTCGGATGAACTTCTCCTCCTTCCTCTCCGAGGGAAGCTTGAGGGCGGCCTTCAGAAAGCCACATCCAGTGCGGTGATGGAGGCCCACCATCACGTTCTCTAGAACGGTCATGCCGGGGAATATGCGAACGGTCTGGAATGTCCTGGAAATGCCTATACCTGCCAGCTGGTGTGCGGGCATACAGGTGATCTCCCGATCCAGGAACACGGCCCTGCCCCTGTCAGGGGGCTGAAGGCCGGTGAGCACGTCGAAAAGGGTGGTCTTTCCGGCGCCGTTGGGGCCTATAAC
Organism: Actinomycetota bacterium; assembly: GCA_028275245.1. GTDB lineage: Bacteria > Actinomycetota > Geothermincolia > Geothermincolales > RBG-13-55-18 > JACVJK01. The sequence goes on along the minus strand of JAPWVA010000001.1, from coordinate 16,285 downwards.
AGCCTTTATGGCCCCCTTTTTTACCAAGAAGGTGACGTCTTTCAAGGCGTAAAGACCACCGAACGCCTTGGTGAGTGATTCCACCGACAGTATCACATCATTTTCCATTTCTTACCTCTTCCTCGGGGATCGATACCGGTTCCTCTTCTCCCATCAGCTCTGCGGCCTTCCTGGTCTTCCTTCGGTAAAATTCCACCGTGCTCGTGGTTATGCCCTTGGGAAGAAAGATCATGGTGAGCACTAGTATGGCGCCGAAGACCAACCCCTCGTAATTGCTGTACTGTCTCACCCATGCCGGGACATTTCCCATCCACTTGGGAAGGGCCTCCACTAGACTGGGAAGAAATACCACCAAACTGGCGCCGGCCACCGATCCCCAGATGCTCTCCATCCCGCCTACCACTACCATCACCACCAGCTGGATTGAGAGCATCACGCTGAATTGAGAGGGATTGATGTAGCCCTGGAGGTGGGAGTATATCCCGCCTGCCAAGCCCCCCAGGGCGGCCGATAGCATGAAGACCTTCATCTTGTAAGAGGCCACGTCCACCCCCATGATCCGGGCCGCTACCTCCGACTGATGGAAGGCCCGGATGGCCCTTCCTACCCGGGAGCGCACCAGGTTTTGGCATAGAAGTAGCACCAGGATGACCAGGAGCCACACGAAGTAAAACTCGGCCTTCTTGGATGATATCTCCAACCCGAAAAGGTTGAGCTTCGGTATCTCCCGTATTCCAACGTTGCCCCCGGTTAGGCCGGTCATCTCTCGGAAGAAGATAAAGGCGGCGATGCCTACCCCCAGGGTGGCCATGGCCAGATAATGACCTCGGAGCCGGAGGATGGGGGCTAACAGGTAACCCACGAAGGCCGCCAATAACGTTCCCAGAAGGATGCCCGCCCAAGCCGGCCAGCCCCAACGGGTGGAGAGGATGGCGGAAACATAGGCGCCGATCCCCATGAAAGCTCCGTGGCCTAGGGAGGCTTGTCCCGCGTATCCCATGAGTAGGTTGAGTCCCACCGCCGTCAGGGTGAATATCCCCACCATCCGCATAAGGTACACGATGTTCAGGGAGATGGACCTTCCCAGAGGCTCGGCCCAAAGTGGCAGTAGCAGCACGAAGGGAGAAAAGAGCAGGAAGGCCTTGTAATTCCTCCAGACCCTCCTGGCGATACCCCTGGTGGCAAGAAATCCCCGCTTGACCATTTCGCCCCCCTGATGGGGATCAAACCTTTTCCACCAGTCCCTTTCCCACTAAACCCTGGGGCCGAAACAGTAGGACCGATATCAGGAGGATCACCGCCACGGCGTCCTTGTATCCGGAGGAGACCCCCAGCACAACGGAAAGGAAGCCGGCTACCACCTCTTCCAGCAGTCCCACCGTTATCCCGCCTAGGACCGCCCCATAAACGTCTCCCAGGCCCCCGATCACCGCTGCCGTAAACCCCTTTATGCCCAGGTAAAGGCCCATGCCATAATTGGCGAAGGGAGCACTGACCAGTCCCGCCAGGCCTCCTAGGAGGGCGGCGATGGCGAAGGCCGCCATGGACATGAGGGAGACGTCAATCCCCACTAACCTTGCCGCCTCCGGGTTTATGGCGCAGGCCCTCAGACCCTTTCCCAACTTGGTCCCGTTCATGAGAAGGTACATGGCGGCGACGGTGAAAGCGGTGAGCCCCAGCATCCATAGGAGCTGGGCGTTGAAGGATGCCTTGGGCAGGTTGAGCTGGCCTTGGGTGAACTCGGGCACCTTGTAGGCCTCTTCCGGCCAGATTATCCTGGCGCCTGCCTTTAGGAATATGGAGGCACCAATGGTGGCGATGATGGCGGTGAGGGTACCCTTACCCTGCAAGGGCCTGATGACCGCCCTTTCCAATAACAGCCCCACAAATCCCGTCAGGGCCAGGGCACCGGCCACCGCCAAGAGGAGGGGGAGCCCTAGGTCCATGGAAAGGGTATATGCGACCAAGGCACTGATGGCCGCGAACTCCCCTTGGGCGAAGTTGATTATGCCCGTGGAGGAGTACACCAAGCTGAACCCCATGGCCATCAGGATGTACACACAGCTGCTCCCGATGCCGTTCACTAGGTACTGGGGCAAATTGGAGAAGAAGGCACCCAACTTGCTACCTCCGCAGGATTGATCCCATACAAAAGGAGAGGGCCTTCCAGCCCCTCTCCGGTGGCGCCGAATAGTAACTTATTATAGCATCCCCCGGGAAAAGGCTTTCCGGGGGATAAGATTCATCTCATTCCTGCCCTGGGGCCAGATCCCAGGCCCCGTTCTTTATCTCCACCACCACCAGGTCCTCGGGGGAGAGCCCATTGTGGTTGGCGGGCGAGTAATTGAAAACACCTGCGGTGCCCACCAGGCCTTGGGTCTTCTCGATGGCTTCGCGGAGCTTATCCGGGCTGGCGTCAGCCCCAACCTTCTTCAAGGCCTCGGTGAGGATGAGGATGGCGTCCCAGCCGTGGCCGGCGAAGGTATTGGGCTGTTCCCCATAACGGGCGGAATAGGCCTCCGAGAATTCCTTCATCAGTTCGTACTGGGGCGTCCCCGGTTTCAGGGCCTTTTGCCAGATGAGCATCTTGCCCGCGGGGAAGAGAACCCCGTCGGCAGCCTCTCCCGCCAGGTCGATGAAAGTCTTGTTGGCGATCCCGTGGCTGCCCATGAGTGGGATGTCTATCCCCTTGTCCTTCATTCTCTTGGCGATCTTGGCCGGACCAGGGTTGGTCCCCCATACCACCAAGACCTCAGGATTGGAGGCCTTGACGTTCACCAGGTGGGTGTCGATGGACTCCTCGGTGGCGTTGGAGTCGTAGCCCTCGACCGCGACTACCTCCACCCCGTACCCAGGAGCCAACCGCTTGAGGGTGTCACGTCCGTCGGTGCCGAAAGCGTTGGTATCGTAGAGGATGGCTATCCTCTTCTTGCCCATGACCTTGGCAATATAATCCAGTGCCTTACCGGCTGCCTCGGCGGAGGTGGGCGGTGTGCGGAAGACGTAGCTGAAATCGCCCTCCATGATCTCCACCCCAGCAGCCATGGAGATGAGGGGAATCTTGCGGGCGTTGGTCTCCTGCTTGATGGAAAGGGTGGCCCCCGTGGTGCTGGAGCCTATGATGGCCACCACCTCTTCCTGGTCCAGCAATTCCACCGCTGCTTGGAGGGCCCGGGAAGGATCGCTGGCGTCATCCTTGATGATCACCTCCACCGGGTGACCGTTGATGCCCCCCTCCGCGTTGAGCCGTTCCACGAAGAGCTCGATGGCCTTCTTCTCCGGTTTTCCCAGCGGCTCTTGGGATCCGCTCTCGGAAAGGATGACCCCGATCTTGATGGGTTTCTTTCCCCCTTCCTCACCTCCTCCGCACCCGGGAAAGAGGGAAAGGAAGAGGGCACCTACTAGCAGAATGGCCAACACCGTTACCGTTCCCTTGCCTCGCATTTTCCTTCCCCCTTCCTCATCCGGTCGCCGGCGTAGAGAACACACACTTCTTCCAGCAAAAGGGAAGAGATTCCCCTCCCCGGCGACGCTGGCCGCGCATGTACCAGGCTTGGATGGCTATATTTAACCCAAAGGTATTCTAACTGTCCATACCCGGGACATAAGGACCTCGGCCGTGGGTGGCTTGCCCTTGTAACTTCAATCCTCCCAGGTGATCCTCACCGGGATTCCCCTACCCCTGAGGTACTCCTTAACCTCCCTAATCCTGTACTCCCCGTAGTGGAACACGGAGGCTGCCAGCACGGCGTCGGCGCCCGCCCGCAGGATTACATCGGCCATGTGCTCCGGCGTGCCTGCCCCCCCGGAGGCGATCACCGGAATGTTGATCGCTTCCACTATCGCAGCGGTCAGCTCCACATCATAACCCTCCTTTGTTCCATCCCTGTCCATGCTGGTGAGGAGAATCTCCCCCGCTCCCCTGGATTCGGCCTCCCGCGCCCATCTCACCACGTCTTTTCCCGTGGGGGTCCTCCCCCCGTTCACATACACCTCCCAGCCCCCCTCCGGCCTTCCCTTGGCGTCTATGGCCACTACCACGCATTGGGAGCCGAAGCGGCGGGCCAGCCGGGTTATGATCCCAGGATCCCTCACCGCAGCGGTGTTAAGGGATACCTTGTCGGCTCCTGTGGCCAGTATCCTGCGGGCGTCTTCCTCGGTCCTGATCCCTCCTCCCACCGTATAGGGGATGAAAACCCTCTCCGCCACCCGGGCCGCCATGTCGAATACCAGCTCCCTACCCTCGTGGCTGGCGGTGATGTCCAGGAACACCAACTCGTCTGCCCCCTCCGCATCGTACACGGAGGCCATCTCCACCGGGTCGCCGGCATCCCTCAGGCTCAGGAAGTTAATACCCTTAACCACCCTCCCTTTGTCTACGTCGAGGCAAGGTATTATCCTTACGCAGTGCATCCCATTCTCCCAGCTCAGTCTAAGACACAAACTGGCAACCTTATGGCGGGTGAAACCTCATGTCCCTTCTCCGGCCTCGTCATCCAATATTTCCAACTGGAGAGCCTCCTCGAGGTGTATGCTTCCTTCGTAGAGCGCCTTCCCAATGATCGCGCCTTCCACTCCCCTGGCGGATAACCCTTTGAGCAGTCGCAGGTCACGGAGGGTGGTGATACCGCCGGCAGCGATCAACTTCATGCCCTGGTCCAGGAAGGGCTCTAGGGGCCCTGGGTCGTAGCCTTCCAGGGTGCCGTCTCTCCAGATATTGGTGTGGATCATCCTGGTCACCCCCGCCTCCCGGAGGGTAGTAAGCAATTCCCCCTTGTCTACGCTGACGGTCTCGGTCCATCCCCGTAGCGATGGCTTCCCCTCCTTCCCGACGTCCACGCTCACCAGTATCCTTTCCCCCCACAAGGCGATGGCCTCCACCAGGAAATCCGGATCCAATATGGCACGGGTCCCCAGGATAACCCGGGCAGCCCCCGCCTCCAGGTACTCCCTGGCATGATCGAGCTCTCGTATCCCGCCTCCCACTTGCAGTGGGATGCCCGCTTCCTCGATCATCCTCCGTATGAGGCTGGAGTTGACCGGGCGCCCCTCCACTGCCCCGTCCAAGTCCACCACGTGGAGGAAGGATGCGCCCCTTCTAACCCACTCCCTGACCGCCTGCAAAGGGTCCATGAAGTACATGCTTTCCGCGGTGTAATCCCCCCGGTGGAGCCTGACGCACCTTCCTCCCCGGATGTCGATGGCGGGGTAGATCCTGAACAAGGGATCACCTCCTGGGCACCTCACTCCCGCATCTAACTTGACTCTCTTGACTCTCGGAACTGACTGACTCCCATAGCTAACTTAACACTGATGGACCGAGATTTAACAGCGCCTCCTCTTTCTCGTGGCTTTTCCGAGATGAAGAAACCACGTTTAGGTAAATCGGGGGAAACAACAAGGATGGAGTTCCTTTCCTTCCCCACCGTCGATTTCGGCTATCCTGTGCCACTTCCTAAAGCGGACATCCTCCACCGCGGCGCATCCTTTACTTATCCAAGCTCGACTCCTGTCGGCATCTCGCCTTGAAAGAAGCCCGTTCCCGGGCGTTGATTCCCTTACCTGCCAGTGCATGTCCGGGCGAAGTTATTAAGAATCCGGAGGCCGGCGGAGGAGCTCTTTTCCGGGTGGAACTGGAACCCTATGATGTTTTCGCGGGAAACGGCGGACACGAACTCCTCCCCGTAATCCGTAACTCCCAATATCACCTCCCTTTCTTCCGGTACAGGGTGATAGGAATGGACGAAGTAGAAGAAGGAACCCGACCTTACTCCCTGAAGTACCGAGTGCTCCCGTACCCAGCGGACGTCATTCCAACCCATGTGGGGCACCTTAACCCTGCCGCCGAGCCTTCTCACCTTTCCCGCCAGGAGGCCAAGGCCTCTTACGCCGGGGCTTTCCTCGCTCTCCTCGAAAAGGAGTTGGAAACCGAGACATATGCCCAGCAGGGGGACGCCCTCCTCCACGGCCTCCCAGACCAGCTCCACGAAACCGCGTCTTTCCAGTTCCTCCATAGCCCTACCGAAGGCACCCACCCCGGGCAGGACCAGGCCCTCCGCCTTACCGACCTCCTCAGGGCTTCCTATGACCCTGCACTCGTGCCCGAGGAAGGCAAAGGCCTTTTCCACGCTCCTCAGGTTACCCATCCCGTAATCTAAAACGTAGATGGCCATCTTCCTTTCCCCGGTGGAAGAGAGGATAAAGGGTCAGGCCGCGAGATGGGTTAAAGGGCTCCCTTGCTGGAGGGGATGCCCATCCCCTCCGGCCTTACCGCATCCCGCAAGGCCCTGCCTATTCCCTTGAATACCGATTCCAGGACGTGGTGGGGGTTTTCCCCTTCCAGCACCTTGATGTGGAGAGAGAACTTTCCCTCGTTTACCAGCGCCCGTAGGAATTCCCTCACGGTGTCCGTGTCGTATCCCGAAAGCGGGTTTTCCAGCTCCGGTGCATCCAGGGACAAGTAGGGTCTCCCGCTAAGATCCAGGGCCACCATGCTCAGCGCCTCGTCCATGGGGAGGAGTGCCCATCCGTACCTCCTGATGCCGATCCTTTTCCCCAGTGCGGAGCTCATGGCCGCCCCCAGGACCAGGCCCACGTCCTCCACCGTGTGGTGCTGGTCCACCTCCAGGTCTCCCCTGGCCTCCAGGCGAAGGTCGAAACCGGCATGGAAGGCCAGCAGCGTCAACATGTGGTCGAAGAAGCCGATTCCGGTACTCACCTCGACCTGGCCGTTCCCATCCAGGTTCAGCTCCAGGACCACCGTGGTCTCGGCGGTCTTCCTCTCGGCTCTGACGGACCTGCCCGCCTCCTCCATGGCGTCTCTTTCTTTTTCTCACGCCTAACCTGGGGGCGGCGCCTGCTCGTCGTGACTCCAGTCCCCTAGGTCAAGCCTGCCTTTTCCTCATGCTCTCCCCATGCCAAGGAAGTCCTTCCACTCGCGAGAGCTCGACTACCGCTCCCATCAACTTACGGTTGGCCCGGGGGTTGGAATAAATCACATTGGTTCTCTTCACGAAGTCGTATACCCCGAGGGGCGAGGCGAACCTGGCGGTTCCCCCGGTGGGCAGGACGTGGTTGGTGCCCGCCGCGTAATCCCCCAAGGCCACTGGGGAATCGGCCCCCAGGAAGACGGCCCCCGCGTTCTTCACCTTGGAGGTGATATCCGCCACCTCTTCGGCGAAGATGGTGAAGTGCTCCGGGGCCAGGGCATTGGCCGCTTGCAAGCCTTCCTCCAGGTCGCTCACCAGCACGCAGGCCACCAGCGAAGAGGAGAACGCCTCAGGGCGTGCCTCCCGGGACAGGACCCGCTCCACGGCGGAGGCTAGTTCCTCTGAGGGGGTGACCAAGCATACCTTGGTACCTGGCCCGTGCTCCAATTGGGCCAGGAGGTCATAGGCCACCCGGTCCGGGTCTGCGTTCCCCTCGGCCAGCACCACTAGTTCGCTGGGACCTGCCAGCATGTCGATGCCCACCACGCCGAAAAGCTCCCTCTTCGCGGCGGTTACGTAGGCGTTGCCGGGACCGACTATCTTGTCCACCGGTTTGACGGTTTCTGTCCCCAGGGCCAAGGCGGCTACCGCCTGGGCGCCTCCTACCCGGTAAACCTCCTTAACCTTGAGGTAGGAAAGGGCATAAAGGGTGTGGGGGTCGACTCTGCCGTCGGGCCGGGGTGGCACGCAGACGGCTATCTCCCTGACGCCTGCCACCCGGGCAGGGATCACCGTCATGAGAACGGTGGAGGGATAAGAGGCCCTGCCGCCAGGGATGTAGCAGCCCACCCTCTCCAGGGGCCGGATCAACTGGCCCAGGCGCATTCCCTCCTCGCCATCGAAGAAGAAGGATTCGACCACCTGGTGCCGGTGGAAGTTCTGGATATTCCGGGCGGCTTGCCTCAGGGCATCGGGGAATCCCTCGGCCACTTTACCCTCCGCTGCCGCCATCTCCTCCTCTCCCACCCGGATGCCTAGGGAGGATATGTCCACGCCGTCGTAGCGCCTGGTGAGCTCCACCAGTGCCCGGTCGCCCTTGGACCTCACCTCCTCGATGATGCTCCGCACCTCCTCCCTGGTCTCCTCCGCTTCCAATCCCCATCCACTCCAGCCCAGGGAATTGCGCAGCTCATCAGCTCCCTGTCTCGAGGACCATTCCACCTTTTTCCAAGACATGAACCCTCCCGCCATCCTTTTCTTTGTCAAACCTGCCATCGAGGCCAAGAGACTGTACCGGGTGGTGGTTCGCTCTTTCCCGGTACCGGTTCCCGTTCTGTTCTGCCCGGGAGACCGGCCCGTGAACCCCTCGCTATGTGTCTTGAAACCGGCCTCGGTGGACCTTCCGGTATTTTCCGGGATGGTATCAGGGGTATTATACCCCTCCTTACCCGGGCCGGTCCCCGAGAGCTCCTGGCGGGTACCCCATCCCCGTTCGGGGGGTGTCAAGACGAGCCCATTTATCCGAGCTGACCCGGAGAGCTCTCGTCAAAGCAGGGAGAAGCACCCCTCCCCTACCAGGGCCAGGAGTTCTGCGTACAATCCCCCGGAGGGTTCCACGTATAGCTCCGGTGGCAACTGATAAACTTGTACCTTACCGTCACCTCTGCGGAGCATTATCTTCACTGGCGTCTCCCCCCGGTGGCAGGAAAGGACCCGGCGAAGCTCATCCGCATGGCGCCTGTCCAGCCAATCCTCCTCCAACTCTATTCTGAACTCCCTTTCCGGGTGCCTCTTCCCCAGAGGCGCCAGGTCCACCGCCACCACCCTGACCGTCCTCACCTCCTCCCCGCGATCCTCCGATTCCACCTTGGCCTTGACGCAGACGACGGATCCCTCCTCCAGGCATTCCCGGTGTTCCAGGTAGAGGGCGGGAAAAACGGTGACCTCCACCCTTCCGGTGAGGTCTTCCAGTACCACGCTGGCCATGAGCTCGCCCTTGCGGGTGAGCCTCTGGGTCTTTTGGGCCACTATCCCCCCTATCCAGCGCACTGTCCCGTCGGGAAGCCCGTCTAGCTCTGAGATCTCGCACTCGATGGCCGCGTAGAACTCTTCCCGGATCTGCATCAGAGGATGGTCGGATACGTAGACGCCCAGCATCTCCTTCTCATATCCCAGCAACTTGTCCTTGGGCATCTCCTCCTGGAGCGGCAGGGACCTCACCGGGTCCTCCAGTTCCTCGTCGCAGAAGAGGGAGTCCTGTCCCTCCTCCCGGTTCCGGCACCTTTCCGCCGCCAGGTCGGCCACCCTCTCATATACCTTGAGAAGATGGTTCCTGGGATAGCCGAAGCAGTCGAAAGCGCCGCTTTTTATGAGGCTTTCCAAAGCCCTCTTGTTGAGCACCCCCGCCCCCAGTCTCTCGCAGAAGTCAAGGAGGGAGCGGTAAGGCCCCCCCTCCTGGCGCTGGGCGATTATCTTTTCCGCCGGACCGTCCCCTATGTTGCGGATCGCGGAGAGGCCGAACCTTATCCCCTCCTCTACCGGGGTGAACTCCTTCAGGCTCTCGTTCACGTCGGGGGGCAGGACCTTGATCCCCATCTTCCGGCACTCGTTGATGAAGAGGGGAACCTTGTCCTTGTTGCCGCTCACGCTGCTCAAAAGGGCGGCCATGAACTCCTTGGGGTAATGGGCCTTGAGATACGCGGTACGGTAGGAGATGACCGCGTAGGCGGTGCTGTGGGACTTGTTGAAACCGTAATTGCCGAACTTCTCCACCAGGTCGAAGATGGTCTCCGCCAAGTCCTTCCTGTAGCCCCGGGAGACCATCCCCTGCACGAACTTCTCCCTGTCCTTCTTCAGTTCCTCCGCCTTGCTCTTGGCTATGGCCTTGCGCAGGTTGTCCGCCTCAGCCATGGAATAACCGGCCAGCTCCACCGCTATGCGCATCACCTGCTCCTGGTAAACCAGGACCCCGTAGGTGGGCCTGAGGATTGGCTCGAGGTCAGGGTGGATGTAGGTGATGGGGGTCTTGCCCCGTTTGCGGTTGACGAAGTCTTTGACCATTCCGCTTCCCAGGGGACCGGGACGGTAGAGCGCCAACACCGCGATGAGGTCCTCGAAGTTATCCGGTCTGAACTCCTGTAAGAGCGTCCTCATACCGGGGCTTTCCAGCTGGAATACCCCCACCGTATCACCCCTCTGGAGCAGCTGGAAAGTCTTCGGGTCATCCAAGGGGATGGACTCGATGTCCAGCTCCTCGCCCCTCGAGGTGCGGATGTTATCCAGCGTGTCGCTGATCACGGTGAGGGTCCTCAGGCCCAGGAAGTCCATCTTTAGCAGCCCTATGTCCTGGATGGCCTCCATGTCGTATTGAGTGACCACCTCCTCCTCCGGTCCCCGGCGCTGCAGGGGGGTGTAGTTGCTCAGCTCGTCGTGGGCTATGACCACGCCGGCCGCGTGGATGGAGTCCTGGCGAATAACGCCTTCCAGATGTCGGGCGGTGTCTATGATCTTGCGAGCGAGCTCGTCCTTCTCGTACACCTCCCTGAGCTCCGGTGAGGTGGCTAGCGCCTCGTCTATGCTGATGTTCAGGACCTCCGGGACCATCTTGGCCAGTCGGTCCACCCGCCCGTACTCAACGTTGTAAACCCTTCCCGCGTCCCTTATGGCCGCCCTGGCGGCCATGGTGGAAAAGGTGACGATCTGGGCAACCCGGTCCTCGCCGTACTTACGACTGACGTACTGGATGACCTCCGGCCGGCGGCGATAGCAGAAGTCTATGTCTATGTCGGGCATGGTGCGGCGAGAGGGGTTGAGGAAGCGCTCGAAGAGCAAGTCGTACTTGATGGGGTCCACCGAGGTGATGCCCAGGCAGTAGGCCACCAGCGAGCCGGCAGCGGATCCCCTCCCCGGACCTACCACGATCCCGTTCTCCCGGGCGAAGCGGATGAAGTCCCACACGATGAGAAAGTACCCGGAGAACCCCATGTCCCGTATGACGGAGAGCTCGTAGCACAGCCTCTCCTCCAGTTCCGGGGTTATCTCCTTGTAGCGCCTGTGCAGCCCTTCCCGGGCCAACTTCTCCAAGTACCCGTCGAGGTCGTAACCCGCGGGGACCTCGTAGCGGGGGAGGAGGTAGTTGCCGAACTCGATCTCCACGTTACAGCGCTCGGCGATAAGGCGAGTGTTCTTCAGGGCTTCTTCCTCCCCAGGGAAGGCCTCCTTCATCTCCTGGTAGCTTTTGAGGTAGAACTGGTCGGATGAAAAGCGCAGGCGGTCCTCTTGGTCCACTGTGGAGTTGGTCTGGATACACAGTAGGACGTCGTGGTATCGGTGGTCATCCCGGTCCACGTAATGCACGTCATTGGTGACCACCAGGCCCACCCCTAGCTCCCGGGCCAGCTCCCGCAAGCCAGGGTTAATGGCCTTCTGTTCCGGCAGGCCGTGGTCTTGCAGCTCCATAAAAAAGTGGTCGTGGCCATATATCTCCAGCAAGCCCCGGGCCGCCTCCCTAGCTCCCTCGTAATCCCCTGCCGCCAGGAGCGCGGGGATCTCCCCCTTCACACAGGCGGTGAGGCATATCACCCCCTCCGAGTGCTCGGCCAGTACCTCCCTATCCACCCTGGGCTTGTAATAGTAACCCTCCAGGAAACTCCGGGTGACCAATTTCATAAGGTTCCGGTAGCCCCGGTTATCCTCGGCCAGGAGAAGCAAGTGGAAGTTGGGATCCTCCTTCACCGGCTTGCGATCGAACCGGCTTCCCGGGGTGTAATAAACCTCAACGCCAATGATAGGCTTGACGCCAGCCTTGACGGCCTCCTTGTAGAAGGGTATGACCCCATACATACCTCCATGATCGGTTATGGCCAGGGCGTCGTAACCCAGCTCTAGCGCCCGGGAGATCAAGGCCGGTATGCGCGCCGCCCCGTCCAGCATGGAGTACTCGGTGTGGTTATGCAAGTGGACGAAATTGACGGCCATTTTTCCTCCTCGTCAGTCAGGTTTCCCCCCTCTCCTTTTTATCTTCCCATTCTCGGAATCCATTTCGGAGTCCCCATAGCCCGGTCCGCACCACGGGTCGAGTCTGTCCGGGCCGGATGCTATTATATGTCGGGCCAGGGACAGGCCTGGCCCTGGGAGGGAAGGGGATAGCGGACGGAGAAATCCCCTTCGGGCACGGGGCCCCTTAGGACATGGGGACTTCTCACGAGGTCATGGAGGCCATGTCCATAAGGGCCTAGAAAAGCTTTTCCAATACAGGTAATGGAGGAAGCCATGGAAAAGCCAAGGATCAGCTATACCGCCCTCAGCGCATACGAGAGGTGCCCCCTCTCCTACCGCTTCCAGTACGTGGACGGCCTGGCGCCGGAGGTGACGCCCCACCTGGTCTTCGGTCGCGCAGTACATGCCGCCCTCCAGTGGTTCTATGACCGGGATGTGCCGGTCCCGCCCTCCCTGGACGAGCTTCTACTCTACCTTGAGGGCTGCTGGAGCCGGGAGGGTTTTTCCTCCGAGGAGGAGAGCCATCTCTTCCTGGAACACGCCCGGGCGGTGCTCTCCTGCTTCTACCGGCACAACGCTGATTCTTTCCGGCTCCCGGTGGCTGTGGAACACCGATTTGAGTTGGACATGGGGGATATATGGCTCACTGGGGTGATCGACCGCGTGGACCGCCACGATGACGGGAGGTACGAGGTACTGGACTACAAGACCAACCGTCGGCTACCCGAGTTGAGCAAGCTGAAGGAAGACCTGCAGCTTCCCATATACCAGATCGCCTGTCGGCAGGTCTTCGGCATAAACCCCGCCAAACTCACCTTCTATTTCGTGGTCCCCAACCAGCGCTATTCCACCCGGCCACTGGACGAGGAGTCCTTGGAAAGGGTGGTGGCCAGGCTGAGGGACGTGGGCAGTAGGATCGCCCAAGGGGAATTCCCTGCTCGCCCAGGGAGGCTCTGCCCATGGTGCGACTACTATGACATATGCCCCGAGGGCAAAGGGAGCCAAGACGTGGAGAGTTCTTTTATATCCAGATACCGAGCCCTTTTGCGGCGCAAGAAGGCGCTGGAGAGGATGATAGGCGAGCTGGAGGAGGAGATGAGGGCCCTGGGACTAGACTTCTCCGGGGAGGAAGAATGTCTGGCGAACCCCCTTTGACGCGATATGGGGGTCGCCCTAGGAGCGCATCATGCCTATAGGTCGCGTGGGCAGGGCCAGGGGGGTTTATCTACCTACCTTTCCTCCCAGGCGGCGCAGTAGGGAGGGCGATAACGGTATACCGTTTCCCCCTCCATTTCCGACTTCTCCAGTATGTTCAGCTGGGCCAGCCTCTCCAGCTGAGCTTCCACCTGGAGGGGGTCCCTTTCCAGCCTCTCCGCTATCTCGCAGGCCCCGAAGTGGGTCCCTGGATAGCGGTGGAAAAAGGTTATGAGCTCCACCCTGATAACAGAATCGGGAATCCTCTTTCCCAGTAAAGCTAGGCTTCTGGTCCTCCCTTCCCCGCGCACGCTGCTGAAATGCATAGCTTGCGCCTCCTTCATCCCTCTAGTCCCGCGAAACGCCCCGTTTCTTTATTGGCAGCCAGCCGTCAGTTCAGTAGCTTTATCCCGCGATCGGTTCGTCCTTGAGGATTACCGGGACTATAGGGCGGGTGAACGGGACATCGCGGGGTTTCCGAGAGATCGGACATTGGATCATGGCGGCCGAGGGGGAAGCGTCGCGGGAGCCCGGCGACTCGGGACCATGACCACCCCCCTAGCACGGGGAAAGCGGTGGGTGCAGGAACCGGAGCCGCCAGGTCAAATTCTTCCCTCCTCGATCTTTTGGAGGGCATCCTCCAAGTCCTGGGGAAGCGGGTCCCGGAAAGACAGGGCCTCGCCGCTGAAGGGATGGGGGAACTCAAGCCGGTGGGCATGCAGGAACTGGCGATGGATACCGAGCCTTCTTTCAAGCTCTCCCCATCTACCGTATTCCGGGTCCCCCACCACCGGGTGGCCGATGTAGGACATATGTACCCTCACCTGGTGGGTCCTGCCCGTGATCAGCTCCACTTCCAGTAGGGATGCCTCTCCGTAATCCCGTAGTAGGCGGAACAGAGTCACGGCGGGCTTGCCCTCTCCCCTGACCGCCATACGGCGCCGGTGTACCGGGTCCCTCCCTATAGGGGCCTCCACCCTTCCCAGCCTGGTGGCGGGTACCCCGTGCACCAGGCAGAGGTAATACCTCTTCAGGATCCTTTCCCTGATCATCCGCTGCAAGACCTCTTTGGCCCTCCAAGACTTAGCCACCACCATGAGGCCGGAGGTGTCCCGGTCCAGGCGGTGGACGATCCCCGGCCGTAGCTTATCATCGCAAGCCTCCGGGTCCACCACCCCCACGAGCAAGGCGTTCACCAAGGTGTCGTCCCAGTGACCGGAGGCGGGATGGACCACCAGTCCTGCCGGCTTTGAGATCACCGCTAAGTGTTCGTCCTGGTAGAGGATGTTCAGCGGTATTTCCCTGGGGATCAGGCTGAATTCTTCCTCCTCCGGGAGCTCTATCTCCAGGATGGAACCCGGGCGCAGGCGGTGGTTCTTGGGCCTGGGGACGCCGTCCACCCTTACCTTGCCTTCCTCCAAGAGCCTCTGGGCATGACTCCGGGTTATCCCAGCAAGGGATGCCACAGCCCGGTCCAGCCGGAAGTCGGCGTGTTCCTCTCCCACGGAGTGCACAATCTTTTTCATCGGTTCTCGGGAAGAAGGCGGTGGCGGAAGAGTAGGGCTAGCCCGGAACCCACGAAGATGATGGCGCTCAATACCTGGAAGAACAGGCCACCCCGAGGGTTGTCGTGGTAGCGAAAGAACTCGTTTACGAAGCGGGCCGCTCCGTAAAGCAGCAAGAAACCCAGCATCACCTCACCGCGGCGGCGGAACCGCCCTAGCAAGGACGAAAGGACGACGAAGATGCCAAGGGCCATGAGTAGCTCGTAAACCTGGGTGGGATGCAGAGGGTTCTTGGGCATGCCCATCTCTACCTGGGTGCTCACCGGAAAGGTAACCGCCCATGGGAGCCCGGAGGGTTTCCCGAAACAACAGCCATTCAGGAAACAGCCTATCCTGGCCACCGCCAGGGAGAGGGGAAGGGCCAGCCCCGCCGAATCCGCGATAACCCCAAAGGGGGCCTTTCTCCACTTAATCACCGCCACCCCAGCGGCGAAGCCCAGGAGCAATCCTCCGTAGAAGACCAATCCCTGAACGTTCCAGAACTTGAAGGCGTCCCCCCAACGTCCCCTGAACTCGCCTAGGTGCCCCAGCACGTAGAATGCACGGGCCCCCACTATGCCGCCTACCGCCGCTGCCAGGACCAGCTCGAAAACTATGTAGGCGTCCACGAAACGGGAACGCAGGTAACGGAAGCTTATCCCCATGCCTACCAGGAAGGCCAGGGCCAGGAAGAAACCATAGGAATGCACCGTGAGGGGGCCCAGGTGAAAGAGCACCGGTCTCATGTCCGCCTCCACCTACCCCTTTCAGGCTTGAGTGCCTCCCCGAAGAGCACCAGGACTAATAGAGAGACTCCCAGGACGATGGAGACATCTGCTAGGTTGAACACGGGCCAGGGCCCTATGTCTATGAAGTCCACCACGGCGCCCCGGAAAATCCTATCGACGATGTTACCCACGGCCCCGCCCACTGTCAAGCCCAGCCCCAGGAGGGAAGGGCGGATACGCAGTAATCTCCAGCGGTATAGGATGAGGGTCAGCAGCAGAAAGGACGCCAGGGAAGCCACCAGGACGGGGATGGGATTACTGGAAAAAAGGCCAAAGGCCGAGCCGGTGTTGCGTACCTGCCGCAGGACGAAGGGACCCAAGACCCTTATCTCCTCACCGGGAGACAGCCTGGCTACCACCAGCGCCTTGGCCAGTTGATCCGCTGCCAGCACGGCGAGAGCCGGGCAGAGCAGGTTCAGTGGTATTCCCTTTCCTCTTTCTGTTTGCACGCGATGCAGAGGTTGGCGTAGGGGAGGGCTTCCAGCCTCTCCTCGGGGATGGGCTGCCCGCACATCTCGCATATGCCATAAGTTCCTTCTTCTATCCTCTCCAGGGCATGATTCACCTGTTCCAGTAAATCGCGGATGTTCTCGGTAAGGGAAAGGTCCCTTTCCCTTTCGAAGGTGTGGGTACCGCTAGCAGCGTAGTCCTCATCAAAGGGCAACTCCCCGGTGAACTCCGACTGGGAGGAATGGAAGTTACCCTCTTCCAACTCCTTGAACTGCTTCTCCAGAACGGCCTTCTGATCCAGAAGCATCTTCTTGAAGGCAGCCAGCCTCTTCTTGTTCATTCCCCTCTCCAACCTTTCTCCGATAATCAACCCATATTATCC
>JAPWVA010000026.1 GCA_028275245.1 Actinomycetota bacterium | reverse complement strand
GCGTTTTCGCCACTCTGGAGGCTCCCTCCCTGCGCATGCTGGACCTGGAGGGCCACACATATGTAGAAAGGGATGGGGAGGCGATACCCCTGTTCCCCATCAGGTTCTGCCGGGTGTGCGGCATGGAATATTACGAGGTCATACATGACTCTCATAACGCCCGTTTTAAACCGCTGGGAGACGAAACCGATCTTTACGATGAATACGGCGATGCGATGGAAAGGGGATACCTCTTGATACCTCCTGAGGGTTGCGATGTAGAGTGGGGACCGGAGAACCTGCCCAGGGAGTGGCTCCAGGACAACGGGAAGGTGAAAAGTGAATACCGGGATCATGTGCCCCGGCCGTTTTGGATACATCCGGGGGGGGCTTATCACCAACATGTCGCCGAGGGCGCGGTGAAGGCCTGGTTCCAGCCCTACCCCTTTCGCCTTTGCCTCAACTGCGGGGTGTTCTACATCGGCAAGGTTAGCGAGTTCAGCAAGCTCGCAGGTCTCTCCAGCGAGGGGCGCAGCAGCGCCACCACCGTCATCACACTCTCGGCTCTGGAAAACGCTCACAAGGGGGACATAGGGAAAAACGCCCGAAAGATTTTGAGTTTCCTCGATAACAGACAGGATGCCAGCCTGCAGGCCGGCCATTTCAACGATTTCGTCAAAACGGGGCTGCTACGGTCCGCCATTTATCAAGCGGTGGAAAAGGAAGGTCTGTTGAGCTACGACCAGATCGCATCCAAGGTGGTGGAGGCCCTGGATCTTCCTTTCCGGGAGATCTCGGCCAACAAGGATTTGCTCCCTGACACCAGTCAGGGCAAGGAGGTTTTGAGGACCTTCACCGACCTGGTGGAGTACCGCGTTTACGAGGACATGCGCCGGGGATGGCGTTTCGTGCAACCCAACTTGGAACAGTGTGGGCTTCTGCGTTTCGGCTATCTGGGGCTCGAGGAGCTTTGCTCCGACGATGAGGCTTGGCACGACCTTGAGCCCTTTGCGATGATCGACGCCGCAAAGAGGCAAGAGATCATCACCGCACTACTTGATCATTTCCGCAGGCAGCTGGCCGTGCATGCCAGATGGCTGCAGGAACCCAACCAACAGATACTGAAAAAACGCGTGGAAGAATCCATAGACGAAAGATGGGGCTTCGGGGACGAGGGACGACTTTACACCGCGACGAGGTTCGTCCTACCTGGGCAGGAGGAAGGGATCCATAACAGCTACAGCCTGGCCGAAAGGAGCCTGGTGTACCGCTACCTGAAGCGGGTCCTTCCTTCCTTCTTGCCGGAATACTCCGAGAATATGCAAAGGCTCACAGAGATCCTCTGCGAGCACGGCCTGTTGCGCCGCGGCAGCGAAAGGGGCGTCTCCTACGTGCAGCTGGAGTCATCCTGCCTGCTCTGGAAGCTCGGTGATAGAACGCCGGCGGGGGATCCCATCTACCGGAGACGGTCCGACGACCCCATTTATGTGAAAGCGGAAAGGGAAGCCCATCGATACTTTGTCTCGTTCTACACCAGGCCTCCTGGGCAGTTGCGCCTGGCGGAGGCCAAGGAGCACACCGCCCAGGTGGATTACGACAGGCGACAGGAGAGGGAGCGCCGTTTCCGAGACGGCGAGCTACAGTGCCTCTTCTGCTCACCTACCATGGAACTGGGAATAGACATCGCCGATCTGCAGCTGGTTCACCTGCGCAACGTCCCACCCACCCCTGCCAACTACGCCCAGCGTAGCGGCCGCGCCGGCCGCAAGGGCGACCCCGCCCTGGTCATCACCTACTGCGTGGCCGGGAGCGGTCACGACCAGTATTTCTTCCATAACCAGCGGGAAATGGTGTCTGGTTCCGTCATTCCCCCGCGTATTGACCTCTCGAGCGAGGACCTTGCCAGGACTCACCTCCACTCCATGTGGTTGGCCAAGACAGGTCTTTCCCTGGGCCGCTCGATAACCGAGGTCATCGATGTCCGACGGGACGGGTATCCGTTGACCGAGGACGCTGCGAACAAGGTAAGACTCGGCGAGGAGGCTTTCCGGGAATGCCTGGAGGAGGCCCGGCGCATATTCGATTCCTGCTATCCGGAGGACGAGGCACCGGCGTGGTATTCCGAGGAGTGGCTGGAAGAGGTGCTCAGGCGGGCCCCGGAGGAATTCGACCGGGCCTTCGACCGCTTTCGCGAGCTCTACCGTGCCGCGGACCGCCTGTGGGTGGAGGCCAGCGAGGTCCTCCGTTACCCGACAGGTAGCAACAAGGAGAGGGAGGCGGCCAAAAGGAAACGCGACGAGGCAGAACGTCAAAAGCAGCTTCTAGAGAACAACACCTCATCCTACGAGGAATCCGACTTCTACCCCTACCGCTATTTAGCCAGTGAAGGTTTCCTTCCAGGTTACAATTTCCCGCGCCTACCCCTTTCTGCCTTCCTGCCCCGTAAGGGTGGTGGCGATTATATCTCAAGGCCACGCTTTTTGGCCATCTCCGAGTTCGGCCCGGAGAACCTCATCTACCACGAGGGTTCCAAGTACCGGGTGAAAAGCCTCAAGACCGTCCTCGCCGACCTACAAAAGAGGCTTTTGCAGGTGAAGATCTGCCATAATTGCGGATACCTCCATTCGGACGAGACGGTGGAGATATGCCAAAACTGCGAGAGCCGCCTCTCCGGCGATGGCTATACCTTCGCTACTCTTCTTGAAGCAACCAGCGTTTACACCCGCCGGGTGGAACGCATCAACTGTGAAGAAGAGGAGAGGATGCGCTACGGCTATGACATCACAACCCACTTCGAGTTCGCCCCCCCGACCGAAGGTGGCGATGGGCGCATACCGGCCGAGGTAAGACGCGGGGAGGGTGCCCCACTTCTGAAGCTCGTTTACGCGCCTGCGGCCACCTTGTACCGTGTCAACCATCGTTGGAGGAACAGCAGGGAATACGGATTCCTTCTAGACCTGGACACGGGAGAGTTCCGATCCGCGAGCTCGCAGAGACCGGGAGGGACTGCCTCTGCGAGGGTGGAGGCGGTGCGCCTCTTCGTGCGGGACACCATGAACATACTGCTCCTTTATCCTGTTGGCGACGGCCTCGAGCTTTCGGAGGAGAGACTGGCCAGCCTGGAGCATGCCTTGCACCGCGGGATAGAAAGAGCCTACCAGCTGGAACCCTCCGAGCTGGCCTCGGAACGCATCGGCCAGGGCAAACGTCGCGGCATACTCTTTTACGAGTCGGGTGAGGGGGGCTACGGTGTCTTGCGCTCCCTTGCCGAGGATAGGGATGCCTTGGCCCGCGTCGCCCGGGAGGCTCTAGAAGCGTGCCACTACGACCCGGAAAGCCTCGAGGACCTCAACGAGGGATGCCTGCGGGCTTGCTATGAATGCCTTCTTTCCTACACCAATCAACGTGATTACCCTCTGCTCGACCGAGCGTTGGCGAGGGATCTCCTTTACGACATCTCCCGCTCTGAGACGCAGCCCATAAGGAGAGGCCGGGATTATGACAGTCATTACCGCTGGCTGCGCGCCCTCACCGATTCCCGTTCAGAGTTGGAGAGGAGGTTCCTCGACCACCTTTACCAGACCCGGCGCCGGCTTCCCGACGAGGCACAGCGGGCGCTGGCCGATTACTCCGGTGCCGTCCCCGATTTCTTCTATGAGAAATACACCTGCGTCTTCTGCGACGGCTCCGTGCACGATGAGCGCGCCCAGAAGGAGAAGGACATGAAGGTACGGCGGGAGCTGGAAGATCTTGGGTATCGCGTAATCGTCATCCGTTATGACCGTGACCTGGAGGAGCAGGTATCCAAGTATCCCGATGTTTTCGGGGAGGCGAGACCATGAACGGCGGGACTTGGGGCGTGGGTTCCATAGTGCGCTGCCGGGAGCGGGAATGGGTGGTCATCCCCTCCACCAGAGAGGATGTGATCATGCTGCGTCCCCTGGCGGGAGGGGAGGAGGAGATCTGCGGCGTGTCCGTGGAGTTGATGAAATACGGCATCGATGCCATTACCTCCGCCGATTTCCCCCTGCCCTCCCTGGAGCAGGCCGGGGACGCCGCGTCCGTGGGCCTCCTCTTCGATGCCGCCCGCCTCATCCTGCGCGACGGGGCGGGGCCCTTCCGTTCCTTGGGGAAGATCTCCGTGCGCCCCCGCCCCTACCAGTTCGTGCCCCTGCTCATGGCCCTGCGTCTAGACCCCGTGCGGATGCTCATCGCCGACGACGTAGGGGTGGGAAAGACCATCGAGGCTGGGCTCATCGCCCGGGAGCTCATCGACCGCGGGGAGGTCAGGCGCTTGAGCGTCCTCTGCCCCCCTTACCTCTGCGAGCAGTGGAGGAGGGAGCTCGCGGAGAAGTTCCACCTCGACGCCGTGGTCGTCAGCTCGGGCACGGTCAGTTCCCTGGAACGCCGCCTTCCTCCCGGCGACCACAGCGTCTTCGGCTACTTCCCCTACACCGTGGTGAGCATAGACTACGCCAAGAGCGAGCGGCACCGCCACAACTTCCTGGCCAACTGCCCCGAGCTGGTCATCGTGGACGAGGCCCACGGTGCCGCGCGGCCCACCGGCCGCTCCACCGCCCAACAGCAGCGCCACGCCCTCCTGCGCGAGGTGGCGGCGAGGGAGGACCGCCACCTCATCCTCCTCACCGCCACCCCCCACAGCGGGGTGGAGGAGGGTTTCCTCTCCCTGCTCGGCCTGCTGGACCCCGACTTCGAGCGCCTCGACGTGTGGAGGCTCACCGATCGGGAGCGCGACCGCCTGGCGCGTCACTTCGTGCAGCGCCGCCGCGCCGACGTGGCGATGTGGCTGGGGGAAAAGACTCCCTTCCCCGAGCGGGTGTCCGAGGAGGCCCATTACGAGCTTTCCCCCGCCTACCGCAAGCTCTTCGAGGGCGTTTACGACTTCACCCGCGAGCTGGTGGCCTCCGGGGAGAAGTTGACTGTGTGGAGGAGGCGCATCCGCTATTGGACCGCTCTGGCCCTCCTGCGCTGCGTGATGTCCAGCCCGGCCGCCGCCGTGGCCGCCATAGGCAAGCGGCTGGAGGGGCTGGGCCTGGAGGCCGCGGATTCCCTAGAAGAGGAATATTTTTCCACCGTGTACGAGCCTGAGGACCGGGAGCCCTCGGACAGCCAGCCCTCCGGCGTCATCGAGGATGGCGCGGAGGACCTCTCTGAATCCGAGGTCCGCAAGCTGCGCGCCTTCGCCGAACAGGCGCAGGGGCTGAAGGGGAAGGAGGACAACAAGCTGGAGAAGTGCGCCGCCCTGGTGGAAGGTCTGCTCCGGGAGGGATTCTCGCCCATCGTCTGGTGCCGCTACATCGCCACCTCCGATTACGTGGCCGCTGGTCTCCAGGCCCGCCTGGAGAAGGGCTTTCCCGACCTGCGCGTCATCTCCGTCACCGGGGCGCTTTCCGAGGAGGAGCGTAAGCTCAAGGTGGAAGAGCTTACCAGTCACCCCCGCCGGGTGCTGGTGGCCACCGACTGCCTGAGCGAGGGCGTCAACCTGCAGGAGGGCTTCGACGCTGTGATCCACTACGACCTGCCCTGGAACCCCAACCGCCTGGAGCAGCGCGAGGGGAGGGTGGACCGCTTCGGCCAGAAGAAGGAGAAGGTCAAGGCCGTCCTCCTCTACGGGAGGGACAATCCGGTGGATGGCGCCGTGCTCGAGGTTCTCCTGCGCAAGGCCCGGAGCATCCACAGGACCCTGGGCATATCGGTGCCCGTTCCCGCGGACAGCGAGACGGTGATGGAGGCCGTCCTCCGTTCCCTCTTCTTCCGGGGGAAGGACGCGACCCAGATGCAACTCTTCGAGGCCCCGGAGGCCCAGGAAATCGGCAGGCTGTGGGACCAGGCCGTGGAGCGGGAGAGGGAGAGCCGCACCCGCTTCGCCCAGCGGGCCATCAAGCCGGAGGAGGTGGACCGGGAGCTCCGGGAGACCGACTCCGTCCTGGGCGACCCGGAGGCGGTGCGTGGCTTCGTCATCGAGGCCTGCAAGAGGCTGGGTGTGGGGTGCAGGAGGAAGAGGGACGGTGCCTACGAGCTCACTTCCCTGGACCGCTTCCCCCAGGCGGTCCGCGAGGCCCTGCCCTCCAGGGGGGAATGCCGCCTGGCCTTCGAGGCTCCCGCTCCCGAGGGCGCCCTCTACGTGGGGCGCAACCACCCCTTCATCACCGCCCTGGCCCGCCACCTGCTGGAGGAATCCCTGGCCGGGAAGCCCGGGGCCCTGGCCTCCCGTTGCGGGGTCATGCGCACCGGCCGGGTGGCCAGTCGGACCACCCTGCTCCTCCTTCGCGTGCGCTATACCCTCACCGTCCCCGGGGAGCCCGATCTCCTGGCCGAGGAGGTGCTTCCCCTGGCCTTCGCCGGGTCCCCTCCCGAGGTGAACTGGCTTTCCCGGGAGGAGACCCTGCACCTGCTGAGGGAGGCCGTTCCCGAGGAGAACGTCTCCGTGACCGAGAGGTCCGAGACCCTGGAGAGGGCCCTCTCCTGGTACGGCGGGCTGAAGGGGGAGCTGAGGAAGATCCTGGAAAAAAGGGCCCGGGAACTCCAGGACGCGCACAAGAGGGTCCGGGAGGCGGTGCGCCTGTCCCGTAGGGGCCTGGCGGTCACCCGCCACCTGCCCCCGGACCTGCTGGGCATATTCGTGCTCCTGCCCATTCCCCGGGGGGTGAGGAGATGAGTCGCTTCGAGAGCTTTCGCGTGGAGGGCGGGCTCCTCAGCCCGGATCTCATCGACCGCATCGCCGACGGCGAGGCGCCGGGGCAGAAGCCGGCCGATTTCGGCCTTCCGCCCAGGGCCGCCTTCATAGACGAGGTCTCCGAGGCCTGGGGCGCCGCCCGCCGCTTCTGGGAGGCCTTCCGGGCCCGCCTGGAGCGCCTGTCCCCCGACGACCTGGCCACCGGGCCCACCCGCGACCAGTGGGTGATACCCCTGATGGGCCTCCTGGGCTACGAGCTGACCTACCGGCCCCGGGCCCAGGAGGTGGACGGGCTCACCTTCGCTGTGAGCCACGGCGCCGACCGGGACGCGGACGCGCCGCCGGTCCACGTGGTGGGTTGGCGACAGGACCTGGGCAAGCTCCCGCCATCCGGTCGCCCCCGCCTGGCGCCCCACGTTCTGGTGCAGGAATACCTCAACCGCACCGAGCACCTCTGGGGCGTGGTCACCAACGGCCGCATCCTGCGCCTCCTGCGCGACAGCCAGCTCCTCTCCCGCCAGGCCTATATCGAGTTCGACCTGGAGGCCATGTTCGAGGGGGAGAGGTTCTCCGACTTCGCCCTTTTCTGGCGCCTGGTCCACCGCACCCGGCTTCCCCGCGGCATGGACGACGCCCCCTCCTGCCTTTTGGAGAGCTACTACATGGAGAGCGTGGAGCAGGGGGGAAGGGTGCGCGAACGGCTGCGCGACGGGGTGGAGAAGGCTCTGGTAATATTTGGTAATGGTTTTCTCTCCCACCCCGTCAACGACAGGCTGCGCGAGCGGGTGGAAACGGGCGAGACCGGGCCGGAGTCCTTCTACCGGGACCTTTTACGCCTCGTCTACCGCCTGCTCTTCCTCATGGTGGCCGAGGAGAGGAGGCTCATCTCGCCGTCCGCCGTTTACCTGGAGCACTACAGCCTGGAGCGCCTGCGCCGCCTGGCCGACCTGCGCCTGCGCGACGAGGACCACCGGGACCTCTGGATATCCCTGCAGGTCACCTTCGACCTCTTCCGCCGCCAGGAACTGGGGGCCCTTCTCCAGGTCCCCCCGCTCAACGGGGAGCTCTTCGAGGAGACGGAGCTGGACCGCTGCGCCCTCTACAACCGGGACCTCCTGGCTGCCTTGCGCGAGCTCTCCACCTACACCGAGGACGCCCGCTCCCCCCGCCGCCGTGTCAACTACTCCGCCCTGGACGTGGAGGAGCTGGGGAGCGTTTACGAGAGCCTGCTCGATTACCACCCCGCCTTCCTCGAGCAGGAGGGGAGGACCGTCTTCCGTCTGGTGCCGGGCACGGAGCGCAAGACCACCGGCTCCTACTACACCCCGCCCGAGCTGGTCAACGAGCTGGTGAAGAGCGCCCTCGAGCCCGTGCTCGCGGAAAGGCTTGCCAGGGCGAGGGGAAAGGTGGAAAAGGAGAGGGCCATCCTGGACATCAAGGTCTGCGACCCCGCCTGCGGGAGCGGCCATTTCCTCCTGGCCGCCGCCCGCCGCCTGGGAAAGGAGCTGGCCCGCGTGCGCACCGGCGACGAGGAGCCCGCCCCCGAGGAGGTACGCTCCGCCGTGCGCGACGTCATCGGCCACTGCATCTACGGGGTGGACAAGAACCCCCTGGCCGTGGACCTCTGCAAGGTGGCCCTGTGGATAGAGGGCCACGCCGAGGGGCGTCCCCTCACCTTCCTCGACCACCGCATCCGCTGCGGCGACTCCCTGGTGGGCGTCTTCGACCTCAAGGTCCTCGAGGAAGGCATACCCGATGGGGCCTTCGAGCCCGTGGCGGACGATGATAAGGCCCTCGCCAAGTCCATAAAGAAAGACAACAAGGCGGAGAGGACCGAGAGGGCCGGTTGGCTTTCCTTTGCGCTGGATGTTGAAAGCGACGCCCACGAGCTATCCGACGCCTACCGAGAGCTCTCCGAGATCCCCGACGACACTCCGGAGCAGGTGCGGAAAAAGCAGGAGGCCTACGAGAGGCTGCGGGGCGAGGGAGGGCGCTGGTGGAACGACAACACCGCCTGCCACCTCTGGACGTCCGCCTTCTTCGCCAGGCTGGATAAGGATGGCTACCGGGAGAAGGCCATCCCCACCACCGAGGTCCTGCGCAATTATTTGCACGATCCGGCATCCGTTGATCCTCGATATCCAAGCCACGCCTGGGAGGCGGCGCTGCGCCACCGTTTCTTCCACTGGCCCCTGGAGTTCCCCGAGGTCTTCGAGCAGGGGGGCTTCGACGTGGTGCTCTGCAACCCCCCTTGGGAGCGCATCAAGCTGCAGGAGCAGGAGTTTTTCGCCACCCGGGACCCGGAGATAGCCCGGGCGCCCAACAAGGCCGCCCGCGAGCGCCTTATAAAGCGACTGCCTAAGACCAACCCCTCCCTGTGGTCCGAGTACCAGGACGCCCTGCACTACGCCGAGGCGCAGAGCAAGTTCCTGCGCCAGTCGGGGCGTTTCCCGCTGTCCGCCCGCGGGGACATCAACACCTACTCCGTCTTCTCCGAGCTCTTCAGCGCGTTGATCAACCCGGAGGGCAGGGCGGGCGTGGTGGTGCCCACCGGCATCGCCACCGACGACACCAACAAGGAGTTCTTCTCCCACCTGGTGAACACGGGCCGCCTG
>JAPWVA010000025.1 GCA_028275245.1 Actinomycetota bacterium | reverse complement strand
CCCAGGAGTCCATAGTATACTTCGGCGACAACGCCAGGGGTCCCTACGGCCCCCGGACCATCCAGGAGGTGAGGAATTTCGCCCTGGAGATCTCGTCCTTCCTGGAGAATCTGGGGGTAAAGCTGATCGTCATCGCCTGCAATTCCGCCACCTCCGCCGGCCTTTTGGAGGTACAGCGCCATTGCCGGGTCCCTGTGCTGGGCGTGGTGGAGCCGGGGGCCCGGGGAGCGGTGCAGGCCACGCGCAACCGTCGCATAGGGGTCATAGGAACCGTGGTGACCATCAGGAGCCGCGCTTACCTCCGGGCAATACGGGCCCTGGATGCGGGGGCCACGGTTATCTCCCGGGCTTGTCCCACCCTGGTGGATTTCGTGGAGAGGGGCGAGGTGGAGGGATCTCGGGTGGAGGCCGAGGTGGCCAGGTACCTGGGGCCGCTCAGGAGGAGGGGGGTGGACACCCTCGTCCTGGGATGCACGCATTATCCCCTCCTGAAGGGGGTTATCGGTAGATTCATGGGCCCGGGGGTGAAGTTGATCTCCAGTGACGAGGAGGTGGCCCGTGAGGTGGAGGAGAACCTGCGCCGGCGAGGATACCTGCGGGAGTCGAGCGGGCCGCCCTCATATCGCTTCATGTGTTCAGGAGATGTGGACCAGGCGGTGGGCCTGGGGAGGATTTTCCTGGGACCGGAGGTGGAGGCGGTGGAGAGGGTGGAACTGCCCTTGCTGCCCTCATCAGGGGGTGGAGATTTTCCCTCGCGGAGGTGAGTGGGGGTTGATCCACCCAGGCCGCAAAACCCTGGGGATTACTTGGCAGTGGAGATTTTCCCTCGCGGAGGTGAGTGGGGGTTGAAGTTGACCGTTCTAGGCGCATCCGGCACCTATCCCCGGCCAGGCGGGGCCTGCAGCGGCTACCTGGTGAGACAGGGATCCACGGTGCTGGTAATGGACCTGGGTAACGGTTGCCTTTCCCGTCTCCAGGAGGTGGCGGACATCACGCGATTGGGAGGGGTGGTCGTATCCCACCTGCATGTGGACCACTTCGGCGACATCTACCCCCTTTACTACGCCCTCCGTTTCCACCCGGAGAGGCCCTGGGGCCTGAGGCTCCTCCTGCCCCCCGGGGGCCAGGAGCTCCTGGGTTCGCTCCTGGGGGAGGAGGGAAGGAGATATCTGGGGAAGGTCTTCTCCTTCCAGGAACTCCGGGAGGGGGAGGAGTACCGATTCGGTTCGGTGGCGGTGAGGGCGTTTCCCGCCCGACACCCGGTGAGCGGGTTCTGCCTACGCCTGCAGGCGGGGGGAAGGACGTTGGCCTATTCGGGGGACACGGCTCCCTGCCCGGGGGTGTGGGAGGCGGCCCGGGAGGCGGACCTTTTCCTGTGTGAGGCCACCCTCCCCGGGGAGTACGAGGAACAGGCGGCCCATGGCCACCTCACCGCTCCCCAGGCTGGAAGATTGGCCGCTGAAGCGGGGGCCAGGAGGCTGATCATTACTCACGTTTGGCCCACCTTCGAGGTAGATGCCCTTCTACGCGAGGCCCGCTGGGCTTTCGGCGGGGAGACCCTCGCAGCCCGGGAGGGGGAGGAGTACGAGGTTTAGGGAGTACGATACGAGGTTTAGGGGAGTACGAAAGGTAGGGCGCCATGCGGAAGGACGGTAGAGGTGCCGAGGATCTCAGGCCCTTTAGGATTACTCGGGGATACATGAGCTTCGCCGAGGGGTCAGCCCTGGTGGAGATGGGGCTGACAAGGGTTATATGCACTGCCACCCTGGAATTGCGGGTCCCCGCCTTCTTGCGAGGAGAGGGTAAAGGGTGGATCACTGCGGAATATTCCATGTTGCCTCGCTCCGCTCCCGAGAGGATTAGCCGGGAGTCCCATGGGAGGCCGGTGGGCAGGACCATGGAGATCCAGCGCCTGATCGGGAGATCCCTGCGGGCGGTGGCGGACCTGGAGGCCATGGGAGAGATCACCTTTATCCTGGACTGCGATGTATTGCAGGCCGACGGGGGAACCCGCACCGCCTCCATCAACGGGGCCTATGTGGCCCTGCACGATGCCATGAAACGCCTGGTGGAGAGGGGGGAGATGGAGCGAATACCCCTGAAGGACCAGGTGGCCGCGGTGAGCGTGGGCATCGTGGACGGCGAGTTCCTGCTGGACCTGGACTTCGACGAGGACCTGCGGGCCGAGGTCGACATGAACGTGGTGATGACCGGTCGCGGAAGGTTGGTGGAGGTACAGGGAACGGCGGAGAAGAGGACCTTCACCCGAAGTGAGCTGGACCGCCTCCTGGACCTGGCCTGGAAGGGGATCCAGCAGATACTAAAGATCCAGCGGGATGTGCTGGACCTGGAGTGAGAGCGCCATATCCGAGCTTTCCCGCCTCCGCTAGGCGGGGGCCTGGGCTGATCCCTGTAGGTCCTGAGATCGGTTTCACCCGGTGTCGCGGGCTTTCGCGGCGGTAGAGCCGGTGTGGGTCCGATGGGGAGACGTGAGCGGGCCTGGGAACCCTTGGCGAGGGCTCCTGGGGTCAACCGCGGGAGGGAAATGGCTGGGACCCCCCGTTCCAAGGGCATCCTCCCGGGCTGGCGGAGGTGGGCGCGTGGCCGGCCTGGCCAAAAAGTCCGGGGGTTGTCTGGGTGCTTCACCCGGTCATGCTCCAGGGATAACCGTGGGAGGACTTTGCGAAAAGAAGTTCCGGACGCAGTTACGAGACAATTGGCCAAATATCTTGGTATACCCGTGGGAGGATTTTGCAAAAGGAGTTCCGGAGGGTGAGTTGGCCCATTTGACCAGGCTTCTCTTGGCCACCCGCAACCGTGGGAAGTTGCGGGAGATCACCCGTATCCTGGAGGGCCTTCCCCTGGAGGTGGTGGGACTGGGTGAATTTCCCGATTTCCCGCCGGTGGAGGAGACGGGGGAGACCTTCCTCGAGAACGCCCTCCTTAAGGCCCGGGCGGCGGCCTCCTTCGCCGGTCTACCCTCCCTGGCGGATGATTCCGGGCTGGAGGTGGACGCCCTAAGGGGAGCCCCCGGGGTCATGAGCTCCCGGTATGCCGGGAAGGAGGGGGATGACGCCGCCAACGTAGCTCGCCTCCTGCGGGAGATGGAGGGCATCCCGGAAAAGAGACGGGGTGCCCGTTTCGTCTGCGTGCTGGTCCTGGCCCATCCCGACGGCCGTTGGGTATCCCTGGAGGGAACTTGCCGGGGCAGGATAGCCACCTCCCCGCGGGGCACTGGGGGGTTTGGTTACGACCCCGTTTTCATCCCCGAGGGGATGGACAGGACTATGGCTCAGCTCAGTCTGGAGGAGAAGAACGCCCTGAGTCACCGGGGCGCGGCGTTGCGAGCCCTGCGGGAGATGCTGGAGAAGCGGGAGCCCTCGTGGCTCTGGGAGTCATAGTATCGCGGGGGGTGGGGGGATGGTGGGTAAGTATCGCGGATGGTGGGGGGGATGGTGGGTACCTTACCTTACACCTTGAAACCGGCGCGCGAGGGAGTTCGGCGCCAGTTTGGGTCAGCGGGGAAGGTATCGTGGGTTGATCCCTTCCGGGGAGCATTTCGGGGCGGAGGAGGCGCCTCACCCGAGGGGATCCTGACTTCCCCGGCTCGGGTCGTCGGTGAAAACATATCCCTTGACCGGGCGCTGACCGACCCTTGGCGGTGTCGCCGGATGCCGGGAAAAAAATTTGGAGCGGGAGACGGGACTCGAACCCGCGACACCGAGCTTGGAAGGCTCGTACTCTACCAACTGAGCTACTCCCGCTCGCTCCAACAATATATTTTAACAGAACGGGTGGGGTTGAAAAGTCAAGGCCCTCGGTCTTCTCATCCTGCCATGCCCCGGCATACGTTACCCTTTGGGCCGCCGGCGTTCCCGCCTGCCGCCCGTCGGATTTATAATTTCCTTGCGGTCGGGGTGTAGCGCAGCTTGGTTAGCGCGCATGCTTTGGGAGCATGAGGTCGGCGGTTCGAATCCGCCCACCCCGACCATTCTCTATGTTTCGTTTTTCACCAGTCATCCACAGGGACTTTCCGCTGCTCGTTTGTCCAAGGCGCTCCAGGTTTCCTCACCCCGAATTCGACATGGGGCCTGGATTCCAAATAGCGGAGGAAACATGATAGCGGGTGCCCCAGGAAAATCGGTTTGCGCCTGGCTGCCACGATGAGCATGATGTTTTGCTACGCGAGATATAGATGTTCCGAGGAGAGGGCCGAACCTGCATTTACCTCTTGGTGGGTCGCGGGCGGTAGCCCCGCGATCCCTCATCTTCCCCCTCGCCGACTCATCCCTCGGATCCCAGGTCCTGCTGCCTGGTTCTCGGGGGCGTGATGGGCGACCGCTTTGGGTCCATAAGGAGGGCCCGCTGCCGGAGTTACCGTGGGGATATACGGGGATCGGGAAACATAAATGCACAAAAATATGAACAAAATAAGGTGATTAATACACAAAAAATGGGGTGAGGGACGGGACTCGAACCCGCGACCACAGGGGCCACAACCCTGTGCTCTACCTACTGAGCTACCCCCACCACGCTGGGCTGGCACGCCTGGCAGGACTCGAACCTGCAACCTACGGATTAGAAGTCCGCCGCTCTGTCCAGTTGAGCTACAGGCGCGCGTCCATTTCGATGATAGCTCATGAAAAGGGTGAAGTTAACACCCCGGCACAGGGATTATAACATGGCGTGGTCCAGGGCTGGTTTGGGAGCGCACCGGGGTGAGGGGAAGGAGGAAAGGGACCTAAGCCCATTTACAAGGGGGGTCAGGACCACGGGGTGCGTTTTGCGAGGACGGCTGCTCGGGGCCATCCTCCCGATGGGGGGCCTTTACTGCCTTGGGGAGGGAAATCGCGGTCCCCCGGGCGGCCAGCATATCGGGAGGGAAGGAATCCCGGGATGGGAGAGAACACCTCATCATGCCTCCACCCATCATACCTACCCGGCAGCCTTCGTGGTAATTCCCAGATGGACGGCGCATGCGAAAACAGCGGGGCGCTGCAGGCTCGCCTCCTCAGCGATCTCCAGCGGGATCCGCGAAGGTTCCCGGGAGCGGCGAAAAGCGGCCTCACGTCGCCTTTTATTGCCTTGCCCCCACCCCTGTAGTAGCATAGTTATGCCTGATCGTTCCCACCGGGCGAGAGTGGCGGAATCGGTAGACGCGCTGGACTTAGGATCCAGTGGGGAGACCCGTGGGGGTTCGAGTCCCCCCTCTCGCACCACAAACCCCCCTGGTCTTGGAGGGGAAGGGGATTTTTTTGGGATCGAATGCGGCGCGGGTCGCGGGGACCGGCAGGGTCCTGCCTGGCAGCCCGCTTTCGTTCGTGCAGGTCCTTGCAGGTGAAAAGGAGAGTCCAGCGGTGAAGGTGAAGGCGGAAAAGGAGATAGTGGACAAGAACAAGGTGAAGATCCGGGTGGAGGTGCCCGCCGAAGAGGTGGACAGGGCCATTGACCGCGCTTTCCGGCGCCTGGCCCGCGAGGTTTTCGTGCCCGGTTTCCGCCGGGGCAAGGTGCCCCGCAGGGTCCTCCAGGCCAGGTTGGGCATGGAGCCCGTTGTGGAGGAGGTGAAGCAGACCGACGTACCCGGGTATTACGCGGAGGCCCTCCGCCTCCTGGAGCTGGAACCCATCGACGATCCGGAGCTGGACTGGGATTCCATCAGCGTGGAGGAGGGCAAGCCCCTGGTCTTCGAGGCCGAGGTAGAGGTAAAGCCCCGGGTGGAGGTCACCGGATACAAAGGGATAGAAGTGGAGGCCCCCGAGGAGGAGGCCACCGAGGAGGAGGTCCAGCGGGCCCTGGAGAGCCTGAGGGACAGGTTCGCCCAGCTGGAAGTGATGGAGGGCAAGACCCTGGCGGAGGGGGACTTCGCCCTTATCGACTTCGACGGCGACGTCAACGGCAAGCCCTTCCCCGGGAGCTCCGCCAAGGACTACATGCTGGAGATCGGTCGCCCCGACATCTGGCCCGAGTTCAACCGGGAGCTTTTGGGCAAGCGCAAGGGTGACATCTTGGATATCAAGGTGAAGATGCCGGAAACCCATCCCGACCCAGAGCTGGCCGGCAAGATAGCCTCCTTCAAGGTCCTGGTGAAGGAGGTAAAGGTCAAGAAGCTCCCTGAGCTGAACGACGATTTCGCCAAGGAGGCCAGCAGTTTCGACACTTTGGAGGAGCTCAAGGCCGACCTGAGGGAGAAGATAAGCCGGGCCAAGAAGGAGAGGGCGGAGGAGACGGTCCGCCAGCGCATCATGGAGAAGCTGACCCGGGACCTGGAGGTGGATATCCCCAGGAAGATGATCGACCGCTACGTGGAGGCCCGCCGGAAGGAGCTGGAGGCCCGCCTGGCCAGCCGGGACATATCACTGCAGAGCTTCCTCCAGGCGGCCAACTACACCGAGAAGAGGATGGAGGAGGAGTTCGCCGCCGAGGCAGAGCGGCTGATCAAGAACGAGCTGGTGCTGGAGGCGGTGGCGCGGGCCGAGGGTATCTCCGTCTCCGACCGGGAGCTGGACGAGGAGGTCCTGCGGCGGGCCACGTCCCTGGGCATCGACGCCGA
Organism: Actinomycetota bacterium; assembly: GCA_028275245.1. Classification (GTDB taxonomy): domain Bacteria; phylum Actinomycetota; class Geothermincolia; order Geothermincolales; family RBG-13-55-18; genus JACVJK01. The sequence goes on along the minus strand of JAPWVA010000025.1, from coordinate 2,754 downwards.
AGAGTACCGACAGGTGCTGGAGGAAAGGGGCCTGTTGGAAGAGCTCAAGGTGGACCTTTTGCACGAAAAGGCCCTCAAGTTTCTGGTGGACAATGCCGTAATTGCCGGTGAAGGGGAAGAGAAGCAGGGCCGGGAAGGGGATACTACCGCGGCCGATGAGGAGCCAGCTGCTGGGGAGGAACCGGAAGGGCAGAAGGGCTCCGGGGAATGACAGGTAAAGGCCGGCGGAGGCGGGGTATAATCGAGACGAAAAGACGTTTACTGGGTGATGAAAGATGGCAGAGGCACTCATACCCATAGTCATCGAGCAGACCAACAGGGGGGAAAGGTCCTTCGACATCTACTCCCGGCTGCTCAAGGACCGCATCGTCTTCCTGGGAACCGAGATAGATGACCACGTGGCCAATCTGGTGATGGCCCAGCTGCTCCACCTGGAGTCGGAGGACCCGGAAAAGGACATCCACCTCTATATCAACAGCCCCGGGGGGGTCGTCACCTCCACTCTGGCCATCTACGACACCATGCAGTATGTGAAGGCGGACGTGTCCACCATCTGCATCGGGCAGGCGGCCTCTGGGGCGGCCATCCTGCTGGCCGCCGGGGCCCCCGGCAAGCGCTTCGCCCTTCCCCACGCCCGCATACTGTTGCATCAGCCCATGGGAGGGGCCAGTGGCCAGGCCGTGGACATCGACATCCATGCCCGGGAGATCCTCCGGTTGCGCCAGATCCTCGACGAGATACTGGCCAAGCATACCGGCCAGCCCATCGAGAAGATCCACCGCGACACGGACCGGGATTTCATCCTCACCGCCCAGCAGGCGGTGGAGTACGGCATCATCGACGCGGTGATCGAGCGCAAAGAGGAGGAGACCAAGAGGACCAAGAAGTAAACCAGGAAGAAGTTATCTCGGAGGTAGAATTGGCCAAGTTCGGTGAAGGTGGCGATCTCCTCAAGTGCTCCTTCTGTGGAAAGAGCCAAAGGCAAGTGAAGAAGCTCATCGCAGGCCCGGGGGTATATATCTGCGACGAATGCATAGACCTTTGCAACGAGATCATCGAGGAGGAGCTGGCGGAGACCCCCGAGCTGCGGTTGGAAGAGCTTCCCAAGCCGGCGGAGATCTACCGCTTCCTCGACGACTACGTGGTGGGCCAGGAGAAGGCCAAGAAGATCTTGTCCGTGGCCGTCTACAACCACTACAAGCGCATCCAGGTGGGGGCCTATTCCGACGACGTGGAGTTGCAAAAGAGCAACATAATCCTCATCGGGCCCACCGGGTGCGGCAAGACGCTTATCGCCCAGACCCTGGCCAAGATCCTCAACGTCCCCTTCTGCATAGCCGACGCCACCACCCTCACCGAGGCGGGCTACGTGGGGGAGGACGTGGAGAACATCCTTCTCAAGCTCATCCAAGCCGCTGATTACGACGTTAAGCGGGCGGAGACGGGGATCATCTACATCGACGAGATCGACAAGATAGCCCGCAAGTCCGAGAACCCCTCCATCACCCGGGACGTGTCGGGCGAGGGGGTACAGCAAGCCCTGCTCAAGATACTGGAGGGCACCGTGGCTAGCGTGCCCCCTCAAGGGGGCCGCAAGCACCCCCACCAGGAGTTCATCCAGATCGACACCACCAATATCCTCTTCATTTGCGGCGGCGCCTTCGCCGGGCTGGAGAAGATCATCGAGAACCGCATCGGGAAGAAGGGAATAGGTTTCGGGGCCGATGTGCGCCGGAGGGAGGAGAAGGACATCGGCCAGATCTTAGAACAGGTAATGCCGGAGGACCTTCTCAAGTACGGTCTCATCCCCGAGTTCGTGGGACGCCTACCGGTGATCGCCGTCTTCCACGGGCTCACCGAGGACCACCTCTTGAAGATCCTCACCGAGCCCAAGAACGCCCTGGTAAAGCAGTACAAAAAGATCTTCGAGTTCGACGGGGTGGAGCTGCGCTTCACCGAGGGCGCCCTCAGGGCGGTAGCCCGCAAGGCCTTGGAGAGGAACACCGGGGCCCGCGGCCTGCGGGCCATCCTGGAGGAATGCCTGCTGGACGTGATGTACGAGCTTCCCTCCCGCAACGATATCATCCGCTGCGTGGTGACCAAGGACACCATAGAGAAGGGCGTGGAGCCCACCCTGGTCACCTCGGGCATGGATTACAAGGAAGAGGAGGAGGAAGAGAGCGCCTGAGCCCTAGGGAAGCCCTCGAGCCCAAGCCCCGGATCTTTCCCTTGTGGGGATTCCGCGAGTCCTAACGGCTGGCTTATCGGAACCGTGTTTCATCCACCCTGGGTTTCCTGGGCAGATCGTCTCCCGCTTGCATCCTAATCCTTGGGGCATCGGAGGAAGCCCGGGGATTGCCCTTCCTGGGGGAAGAGGCCCCCTCGTGGCCGTGCCCCGGGCAAGAGGGGAGTACCGCTGGCGGAAGCCCCATGCGGCGTTGGAGCCGGAAAACGGTTCCCTTCTGCGGGGTCACAGGGGTAAGTAGCGTGCTCGCCTGTGTCGGCATGCTCGGCCTTGAGGGTGTCCGTCGGGAGTGGCCCGAAACCCTTCCCGTCGCGAAGGGTAAGAGGGAGAAAGGCTCCGCCGTCCGGGGTTCCGGCGCTTAGGATCGGGGCTCAATCCCGGAGAGAGAAGGAGCGTAGAAGGGAGCCCAGGGTGGGGTGAGCCAGCTCCTCCAACGCCTCTCTGGCCTCCTCCAGGTTTTCTCCCGCTTCGCGGAATTCCTCTCCCACCCTGCTGATGCGTTCCACAAC
>JAPWVA010000032.1 GCA_028275245.1 Actinomycetota bacterium | reverse complement strand
AGTCATGAAAAAATCCCGGGCATGACCCGGGATCGTATGGTGTTTTCCTCTCTGGCTCCCCGGGAGGGACTCGAACCCCCAACCTAGTGGTTAACAGCCACCCGCTCTACCATTGAGCTACCGGGGAACCGTGCCGGCAGGCGCGGCGATGCTATTCCGCACGCGACCCGTACGCATTATATGATAACACCTCCTGTCCCTCAACCCGGCCATCCCGCTCCACCCTTGCGGAAGATGGACTCCCCGGAGGATCTTCCACGGCTGTGGTTTCCGGGCCCGTGGGGCACGATTGAGAAGTAGACAAATGCGGTTTCCATCCCTAGCGGTCTTCATTCAAATCCACGAACGGGTTTTCGAGCGGTTTTTTTTCGAGGCTCGGGGAATCTGTCCCCTGGGAGAAGGTCCCCCAGGGATAAGGCGATCTTTTGCCTGCCAAAGATATAATCGTCGGTGCTGGGTCATGCCCTTTCCCGGTCCCAAGAGGGCTGGCAAGTTTTAGAGGCTTGGGGTCATGACGGGGGAACTCATCGGCTTGCTCGGTTTCGGTGATGCGCGGAGGATGGGACTGGAGTTCCTACCCCGCCGGTTGGAGGGGGTCTTCTGCTTGGAGGTCCGCTGGGCGGGAAACCTTCCCCTGCCTGTCAGGGCCTACCGGCGCTTCCAGGGCCAGTACCTGGCATTCGCTTTCCTGGAGGCCTTGGAGGGTTTCCCCGGTCCTTACCGGAGGATTCTGGGAGTGACCGAAGTGGACCTCTATGTCCCGGGCCTGAACTTCGTCTTTGGCCTGGCCCGGCAGGGCGGGAGGTGTTGCGTGGTCTCCGTGGCCCGGCTGCGCCCGGCTTTTTACGGCTTACCCCACGATGAGGTAGTTTTCCGTTCCAGGGTGGTGAAGGAAGCGGTACACGAGCTCGGTCACACCTTTTGCCTTTCCCATTGCCCCAACCCCCAATGCGTCATGCACTTCTCCAACTGCCTGGCGGACACCGACCGCAAGTCAGAGGGTTTTTGCCCCAAATGTCGCCGGGCACTGGATGAATGCCTCCTGGGACAGCTTTGAAGAGGGTTTCCCCACCCTGCGGGGTCGGCCGCCAAGCCAGCGGTCCGCGGGCAGGTCTCCTGCTGCTCTTACCGGTGGGGGACACAGCAGTCCCGAGGAAGCGCTGGTAAAATAACCCCATGAGGTTCGAGGAGATAAGGGAATGGACTGAGGATAATGCCAAGGCCATCGCCGATGCCCTAACCTTGAGCAGGTTGGCCTGTGTTTTCCTAGTGCTAGTCTGCGCCCTAACGGCCTCGAGGCACCTGCTTCCTTGGGTCATACTCCTGACCCTGGTGGGATGGACCACCGACATACTGGACGGCAGGATGGCCCGCATGGACAGGAAGGGGGCCCCCACCTGGGTAGGCGACCACGATTTCGCCGTGGACATGGGCTTGATATACTCGGGCCTCGTTTACCTGGTGACCACTGGCTACCTCCCTTTCTGGCCCTTCTTCGCCTACGGCTTATATGCCTCCCTCTCCGCCCTGGTGTGGACCAGGAGATCAGTGATGATGGCCATGGCCGCGCCCATCGCCGCCGCCCCCATAGTGGTGGCCTTCGCTCACCAACCCTTCTGGGGCTGGGTTTTCTTGGGGTGGATAGCGCTGGCACTATTTCTTAACTGGGGACGTTTCAAGGACGTGGTGAGAGGATTCATCACCGATATGGAGAACCGGCTTGGAGAAGATGAATGATCCTTTTGCTGATCGGGAAGGGCATGGCGGGGAGAGATTGCCCCGGGAAGAGGCCTTCGGAGACGAGGATTACCGGAAGCAGGTGGAGGCCCTTGCCGAGGTCAGCCGGGCCATCGTATCCGACCTCTACCTTGAGGACATCCTCAAGTTGATCGTCATGGTCACGGCGGAGCTCATGGGGTCAAAGATCGTTTCCATAATGCTCTTGGACGAGAAGACGGGCATGCTTCAGACCAAGGCCACCCAGGCGGTGAGCGAGGCCTACCTCAGGAAGCCTCCCCTCCCTCTGGGAAAGGGTATCGCCGGCCTGGTGGCGAAGGAAAACCGTCCCATACAGGTCCTGGACGTAAGGAAGGACCCGCGCTATTTCAACCGTGAGATAGCGGAGCGTGAGAACCTGTGCTCGCTGCTTTCCGTTCCCATGAGCGTCAAAAAGAAGGTCGTCGGAGTTCTTAGCTGTTACACCACCACTCCCCACGTTTTCAGCGAGCACGAGGTAAACCTGCTCACCGCCCTGGCCAATCAGGCGGCGGTGGCCATCGAAAACGCCCAACTAATGGTGAGGTCCCGCATCATCCAGGAGGAGCTGGAGACCCGCAAGCTGGTGGAGCGGGCCAAGGACATCCTGTCCCGCAACCTGGGCATCGACGGGGAGCGGGCCTACCGGCTCATCCAAAGACGTTCCATGGACACCAGGAAGAGCATGAGGGAGATAGCCGAGGCTATCATCCTGGCGGACCTGGGGGGCGATTAATGACCGGCTTTGCTCGCCTGGCTCTCCTGTTGGAGTAAAATCCACCCCAGGACCAACCATTGACATCGATGGATCGCATGTTAATATTTTAAGGACACTTTCTAGGTACAAGGGCGTACCGGGAGACGAAGGCGTCTGACGCAAGTCAGGCGTCTTGTTTTTCTAGGGTTTTACGGCGGAGGGAATTACTCTAGAGGAAAGGAGGATGAGAGGATGAGTTTCAGTAAGCCAAATTCCAGCGCGGCGACCAACACTAGGCTGCGCACGGGGTCCGATTACTGTCCCTTCAGCGGCATGTGCGTTACCTGTGTGGAGGGGTGCACCGGCCTATGCGAGATAGGGAAATCCGCTTACCGGGCGGCGGAGGTCCTTTACCCCCAGCCCTTCGGGGGCAGCACTTCCGCATCGCAAAAGGATTACCCGGTGGATTTCTCGCACCTGAACATCCTGGGCACGGCGGTGGGCGCGTACGGCATCGAGCCTGATCCCGACAAGGCCACCTTCCCCAACGTGAACCTGGAGACGGCCGTAGGTAGGGATAAGGGCATCAAGCTTCGCCTTCCCTTCGTCATCCCGGGGCTCGGTTCCACCGATGTGGCCAAGAACAACTGGGAGGGCCTGGCCATCGGTTCCGCCATCAGCGGGACTATCCTCACCATCGGCGAGAACGTCTGCGGCATGGACGTGAATGCCGAGATAGTGAACGGTCGGGTGGTCAAATCCCCTGACATGGAAAGAAGGGTCAAACTATTCCAGGAATGGTATGAGGGTTATGGCGCCATAGTGGTACAAGCAAACGTCGAGGACACCCGCCTGGGTGTCCTGGAATACGTCATAGAGAAGCTGGGCGTCCAGGTGGTGGAACTGAAGTGGGGCCAGGGTGCCAAGGACATCGGCGGCGAGGTGAAGATCCGCGACTTGGAGAAGGCCAGGATACTGAAGGACCGTGGGTACATCGTTCTCCCCGATCCCTATGACGCCAATGTGGCGGAGAACTTCTACAAGACCTACAAGGAGTTCGAGCGCCACTCCCGCATCGGTTTCGTGGATGAGGAGAGCTTCGTGAAACGGGTCGAGGAACTCAGGAACGCCGGGGCCAAGTACGTTTTCCTCAAGACTGGGGCTTACCGTCCCGCTGACCTGGCCCGGGCCATCAAGTACTCCTCTCTGGCCAAGATCGACCTCCTGACCGTGGACGGTGCCGGGGGAGGAACCGGAATGAGCCCCTGGCGGATGATGAACGAGTGGGGCATCCCCACCCTGCACCTCGCGGCCATGACCTATGACTACGCCAAGAGGCTGGACGAGAAGGGCGAATACGTTCCTGACATCGCCATCGCAGGGGGCATAACCCTCGAGGACCACATCGTGAAGGCCCTGGCCCTGGGAGCCCCCTACTTCAAGCTGGTGGGCATGGCCCGCTCCCCCATCGCCGCTGCCATGGTGGGCAAGACCATCGGGAACCTCATCCGGGAGGAGAACCTACCCAAGTCTATAGAAGCCTACGGGAAGAGCGTGGAGGAGATATTCGTGGTGGCGCCAGAGCTGCAGGTCAGGTTCGGTGATCGTTATAAGGACATTCCCACCAGCGCCATGGGTGTGTACTCTTACTACAAGAGATTGGCTCAGGGTATAAGGCAGCTCATGTGCGGCGCAAGGAAGTTCTCTTTGGAATATCTTTCCAGGGATGACCTGGTTTCCCTCACCAAGGAGGCAGCGGAGATCACCGGTATCCCTTACGTCATGGATCTCGACGCCGAGGAAGTTGATAAGATCCTAGGCTGAGACGGAGAGTCAAGGGGAGGGGGCTGTAGCCCCCTCCCCTTTCGATTGCGGTAAGGACTTGCAGGAACGCTTTTCCCAAGAGGCCCCGGGCCTTGCCCGGGGCCTCTTGGGTGTCTCAAGGTGCGGGGGGAGCTACGTGACTTCATCACCGTCCCCGGTGGAATTCGTCTGTTTCACAAAGGCCTTGGGCGGATGGCCTTCGTCAATGTATGCCGAAAATTATCTGGATGGAATTTCCTTTGACTTGGCCACGGTTTTCCCTATAATAGTCGGGGACCGAGGGAGGTAGTAAAGAACATGGGAAAAGCGATAATCCTACTCGAGGACGGGAAATACTTCACGGGTAGGCCCTTCGGTGCCAGGGGGGTGAGGACGGGGGAGATCGTCTTCAACACCAGCATGACGGGTTATCAAGAGATCCTCACCGACCCCTCCTATAAAGGCCAGGTCGTCACTATGACCTACCCCCTCATCGGAAATTACGGCGTGAACACAGAGGACGAAGAATCCCGTGGTCCCCAGGTGGAAGGTTTCGTGGTCAAGGAGTGCTGCAGGAGACCTTCCAACTGGCGCGCTACCCATACCCTGAACGAGTACTTGGAAGAACACGGCGTGGTGGGCGTGGAGGATGTGGACACCAGGGCCTTGACCAGGCATATCCGCTCGGCGGGAGCCATGAAGTGCGTCATCTGCAACGAAGACGCCGAGCTCTACGAATTGAGGGAAATATTGGAAAAATCCCCGGACATCGTGGGCAGGGATCTGGTGAGGGAGGTCACCTGTAAAGCGCCGTACCGCTGGGAGCCCGAGCCCCTCCCCCCGATGGGGAGGGGCGTTTTTCCCAGGGCGAAGAAAGTCGACCCGCCCCTCCGGGTAGTGGCTTACGATTGCGGGATGAAGAAGAACATCCTGCGGATCCTCTCGGCTTTGGGCTGCGAGGTGTGGGTGGTCCCGGCCAGAACCACCGCCGAGGAGGCTCTCTCATACAGCCCCGACGGGATCTTCATCTCCAATGGGCCAGGGGATCCGGCGGGCGTGCCTTACGTGGCAGAGGAGATCCGGAAGCTCCTGGGCAGGAAACCCATCTTCGGTATATGCCTCGGCCACCAGCTCCTGGGAATGGCCATGGGCGGTAAGACCTTCAAGCTCAAGTTCGGCCACCGGGGGGCCAACCAGCCGGTGAAGGACCTAGCCCGGGGAAATATTCTCATAACCTCCCAGAACCATGGATTCTGCGTGGATATTGGTAGCCTTGGCGGCCAGGCGGAGCTCACCTTCGTCAATCTCAACGACGGGACCCTGGAGGGTATGCGCCACCGGGAACACCCCGCTTACTCGGTGCAGTTCCATCCCGAGGACTCCCCGGGGCCCCACGACGCGGTCTACCTGTTCGGCGACTTCATCCAGGACATGCTGGCGGCAAGGGGTGAGGAGTTTGCCTAAGAGGATTGACCTCCGGAAGATCCTGATCATAGGCTCCGGCCCCATCGTCATTTCCCAAGCCTGCGAATTCGACTATTCCGGTTCTCAAGCCTGCAAGGCCCTCCGGGAGGAGGGATACGAGCTCGTTTTAGTCAATTCCAACCCCGCCACCATCATGACCGACCCCGAGATGGCCCACCGCACTTACATCGAGCCCATCACCCCCGAGGTGGTGGCGAGGATCATCGAGAAAGAGAGGCCGGACGCCCTCCTGCCCACCCTGGGTGGGCAGACGGGATTGAACACCGCGGTTAAGCTGTACGAGGAGGGGGTCCTGGAGGAGTTCGGGGTGGAGATGATAGGGGCTAAGTACGAGGCCATAAAGAAGGCCGAGGACCGGGAGCTCTTCCGGGAGGCCATGCGCTCCATCGGGCTAGACCTGCCCCGCTCGGGCTTAGCCCGGAGCATGGAGGAGGCCCGCGAGGTGGCGGCGGAACTGGGGTTCCCGGTGATCATAAGGCCTGCCTTCACCCTGGGGGGGACTGGCGGGGGCACCGCTTACAACGCCGAGGAGTTCGAAAGGTTGGCCCGGGCGGGACTGAACGCCTCCATGATCCACGAGATCCTCATCGAGGAATCGGTGATAGGGTGGAAGGAATACGAGCTGGAGGTCATGAGAGACCTCAAGGACAATGTGGTGATCATCTGCTCCATAGAGAACTTCGATCCCATGGGCGTCCACACGGGGGATTCCATAACCGTGGCTCCCGCCCAGACCCTCACCGACCGCGAGTACCAGCTCATGAGGGACGCCGCCATCGCTATAATCCGGGAGATAGGGGTGGAGACGGGCGGCTCCAACATCCAGTTCGCGGTCGATCCGTCCAGCGGTCGCATGGTGGTCATCGAGATGAACCCCCGGGTCTCCCGTTCCAGTGCCCTGGCCTCCAAGGCCACCGGTTTTCCCATCGCCAAGATCGCCGCCAAGCTGGCCGTGGGTTATACCCTGGACGAGATCCCCAACGACATCACCCGGGAGACCATGGCCTCCTTCGAGCCCACCATCGACTACTGCGTGGTGAAGATTCCGCGTTTTGCCTTCGAGAAGTTCCCCGGCGCCGACCCCACCCTGGGGATCTCCATGAAGTCGGTGGGGGAGGTCATGGCCATCGGGCGCACCTTCAAGGAGGCGTTGCAGAAGGGAATAAGGTCCTTAGAAGTGGGCCGCTTCGGCCTGGGTTCCGACCGTAAGGACACCGCCGAGAGGGAGATGCTCGACTCCGCCGGAAGCCGGGAGGATGCATTGTACCTCATCCGGCAGAAACTCAGGACGCCCAACCCCGACCGCCTCTTTTACATCCGCCATGCCCTGCGGGCGGGCATGAGCACGGGGGAGATATACGAGCTTTCGGGCATAGACCCCTGGTTTCTCGAGAATATCAGGGAGATAGTGGAAGAGGAGAAGAGGGTCCGGGGGAGGCAACTCAATGACCTTTCCAAGGAGGAGCTCTTACGCCTCAAGGCCATGGGATTCTCCGACGTGCAGCTGGCCGACCTCACCGGCGCCGGAGAAAAAGAGGTCAGGGAATTCCGTTGGGGCCAGGGCGTGAAGCCAGTGTACAAGCTGGTGGACACCTGTGCAGCGGAGTTCGAGGCATACACGCCTTATTATTATTCCACTTACGAGAAGGAGAAGGAGCCCGTCGCCGGACCCCACGCCGCCTCCGGGAGACCGAAGGTCATGATCTTGGGAGGGGGGCCTAACCGAATAGGGCAGGGGATCGAGTTCGATTATTGCTGCGTCCACGCCAGTTTCGCCCTGCGGGAAGAGGGCTACGAGTCCATAATGGTCAACAACAACCCGGAGACGGTCTCCACCGACTATGACACCAGCGACCGACTTTACTTCGAGCCCCTCACCCTGGAAGACGTGCTGGAGATCTATCATAGGGAAAGACCGGTAGGGGTGATCGTGCAGTTCGGTGGGCAGACGCCCTTGAACCTGGCCGTGCCCCTGATGAAGGCAGGGGTTCCCATCATAGGCACCAGCCCTGATTCAATAGACCGGGCCGAGGACCGCGATCGTTTCAAGGCCCTATTGCACAAGCTGGGCTTAGGGCAGCCGGATAACGGCACTGCCATGTCCTTCCAGGAGGCCAGGGAGGTGGCCGAGTCCATAGGATACCCGGTGGTGGTGAGGCCCTCCTACGTGCTAGGGGGGAGGGGCATGGAGATCGTTTACGACGAGAAAGCACTGGAGGAGTTCATGAGTGAGGCCACGGATGTCTCGCCGGACCACCCCGTCCTCATCGACAAGTTCCTGGAAGACGCGGTGGAGGTGGACGTGGACGCGGTGGCTGACGGAGAAAGGGTGGTGGTGGCCGGGATCATGGAACACATCGAGGAGGCGGGTATCCACAGCGGTGACAGCGCCTGCGTCATACCTCCCTATTCTTTGAGTAGGGAGATGATCGAGGAGATCGAGGAGGCCACCGTGGCCCTGGCCATGGAGCTCCAGGTGGTGGGCCTCATGAACGTCCAGTACGCTGTCAAGGATGGCAAGCTCTATGTCCTGGAGGTTAATCCCAGGGCTTCCCGCACCGTGCCCTTCGTCTCCAAGGCAACGGGTATCCCATGGGCCAAGGTCGCCACCAAGCTGATGCTGGGAAGAAAGCTGGAGGACCTGGGAATCACCCGTCGGTTGGAATTAGACTACGTGGCGGTAAAGGAGGCAGTGCTCCCCTTCAACCGCTTCTTCGGTGTGGACACAGTGCTCGGGCCCGAGATGCGTTCCACGGGGGAAGTCATGGGGCTGGACCGGGATTTCGGGATGGCATTCGCCAAGTCCCAAATCGGCGCGGGCACGTTACTCCCCAGGTCGGGGAGGGTTTTCGTGAGCGTCAAAGACGAGGACAAGGTGGACATAGTGGACGTGGTCTACCAGCTGCACAGGATGGGGTTCGAAATACTGGCCACCCGGGGGACGGCGGAGGTCCTGGA
>JAPWVA010000035.1 GCA_028275245.1 Actinomycetota bacterium | reverse complement strand
CTGGCAAAGACAACATCTTCCCCGAGGATTACGTGAGACGTGTTTTCAACAGGTTGCGTTGCGAGAAGGAGTTCCTCTACCTACCCGATTATCCCCACCTGGTGGTGACGGATTACCCGGAGGTGCTCGCCCCTGCAGTGGGAGATTGGCTTAAGAAAGTCATTTCCTGATGAGAACCTAATTGACGGGTTGCCCTACTCCGGTGCCAGGGCACCAAGGATTGTGATACAAGACGCCGCGCCGGGATGGCGTGGTATGAGGATAAGGCGGGGATGGTCCGAAACCTCTTGGATAGCTGCTCTAAATTTTTGAGGTTCCTGGTGAGCTTCCTTCACCTGTCGGAACTTTCCCCGGCGATGGGCTTGGAGCCGAGGTATCAAGGGGGTGATGGGTTTGCCAGTCAAGGAGTTCGTGACCGAGGTAGAGATCGAAGCCCCTACCGAGGTGGCGTGGCGGGTCCTGGAGGACCTTCCGGCCTACGAGTCCTGGAATCCCATGTTGAGAAGGGTACAGGGTAGATTGGAGGAGGGAAGGAGGCTACGGGTGCTTTTCCAGCCCACGGGATGGCGGGCTCACCGTTTCTATCCCAAGCTCCTCTCCGTGGTTCCCGGTAGGGAGATTCGCTGGACGATGCCCTTCAAGGTGCCCGGCCTTTATGATTTCGAACATTACTGGGTCCTGCAGCCCCTCGAGGGGGGGAAGACGATCCTTAAACAGGGCGTTAGGCTTTCCGGCCTGCTCGCTCCGCTGATATGGTGGTGGTTGAGGAGGGCTGAGGGCCCCTTCCGGGAGATGAACGAGGCGCACAAGAAGCGGGCGGAAGCGTTGAAGGAAGTTTCCGGCGACCTGGATTAGCAGGATTTTCCACCCGACGAAAAAGGGTGCCAATGTGGTGATTTGCTGCCGGAGCGGGGTGTGGGAGGCGGAGGAGGTCAGGCGACTGGCGGAGGCCAACGGAGCCAGGGCCCTGGTGGTCCAAGCCGACCTGGGCAGCGAGGAGGGGGCGGCTATGGTCGTGGATAGGCGCTCGGAGGCCTTCGGCGACGGGACATCTTGATGAACGACGCCGGCGTATTCAGGCTTCATCCCATCCAGGAAATTCCCGCGGAGGAGCTGGAAAGTGTGATCCGGGTCAACTTACTCAGCTATCTCCATACTTCCCGGAGTGCTGCGGTGGCGGACATTATAAGGAGGGGGAAGGATGGCTGCATCGTTAACATCTCCTCCATAGTCTCTATGATAGGGCTGCCCGGGGGCACCGCCTATGCCGCCTCCAAGGGAGGGACGACAGGCCTCACCGTATGCCTGGCCAGGGAAGTGGCACGATATGGAATCCGGGTGAACGCCGTCGCCCTGGGGTATATTGAGAGGGAGATGATCAGGTGGATAACCGAGGAATACCGGTCCAAGGTCATCTCCCGCAACCCTATGCGCCGCATTGAGGCCTGGGAGGAAGGGGCAAAGGCAGTTGCTTTCCTGGAAGAGGATACCAACTCTTTCCTGTGGAGGACGCCACCTGTATGAGCGGTCAGATCCTTATGATCGACGGTAGCATTATGATCGATTGAGACCGATGAATCCCGCGGGGAAGCCAGTTCAAGATCACCTTCCAGGGCACTATGCGAAAAAGTCATGAAGCATTCCATAGTGAGATCAGTTCCCCCGAGACGGGGAAATAGCATGCCTCGAGGCCACCACCCGTGGATGCGCGTCCCGGAGCCCTGGATATAGTCCCGGGGTGCATGGACACCGGGCTAAAACAGGTTTATAATAGCATATGCCAAAAACTAATGTATGGCCATGCGAAAGGTTAATGCCATGCATCCCCTGGATGGACGTGGGTAATGGGAGAAAACGCCGGGAAGGAGGTGAAGACCATGCCGAAACACGGGTGCCGCAACATGTACTGGTTGACCGGCCAGCCCGGATGGATGAGGTTCGGCTACAGTCCGGGGTGGGTGGGGCGCAGCCCAACAGGGCTCGGACCTTGTGCTGAGTATCTTCAAACGGGGAGGTGGCCCTTCCCCCAGGGCTTCCAGCCCGGCGAGCATCAGCGGGCCCCCGGTTTCACCGCCGGGGATGAACGGAGCTTTCTTAAGGCCCGGGAGGAATTCCTGAGTAGGCAGCTGGAGGAGGTACGCAAGCGCCTAGAGGAGCTGGATAAAGAGTAAGCGCCTGGAACCCTGGGAAGGCAGGTCAGGAAGCCCCTTTAGGGCTTCCATTTTTCTTTTCGAGGTACACGCGACTGCCGCCGGCGTGCCGCAGGATATCCCTTCCTACCTCGATGCGGAGGGTAAAAAGGGCGAGTCGCGGAACGGGGACCCGGGATCTGACCCTAAAGCGGTAGAGCGAAAAGGGGATGAAGACAGTTGCCCGAATAATTATCATGGTTTCGTACGGTCATCCGTTCGGCCCGGGGTATAACGTTCAGGTTCACCCGGGGCGGGGAAGTCCTTCAGGGGTTGATCGCGGGAAAGGGGAGTGAAGATGGGTCCGAGAAGGGTATTATTTGCGGCCATCATCTTTTTGACAGGGGCACTGGTCCTTTCACCAACAGGGTGCGGTAAGGGGGAGTCGAGGCCCCCGAGCACCATGGAGGTGCCCCAGCTGGACAGCGGTCCCATCAGCGGGGTCCAGGAGGATGGCCTGTGGGTTTACAAGGGAATTCCCTACGCCGCACCACCGGTGGGTGAGCTGCGATGGAGGGAGCCCCAGCCGGTTAAGCCGTGGAAAGAGGTGAGGCCCTGCACTGAGTACGGCCCCGCCTGCGTGCAATCAGAATGGCCCTACCCGGTTACCAGGGAGATCTTCGCCATCACCAACCAGAGCGAGGATTGCCTTTACCTGAACGTTTGGTCCCCTGCCAAGGAACCGGGGGAAAGGCTACCGGTGATGGTTTGGATTCACGGGGGCGGGTTCACCGTGGGATCGGGTTCCCAGGTCCTTTACGAGGGGAAATATCTGGCCAAAAAGGGAGTGGTGGTGGTAACCATCAATTACCGCCTCGGTCCCTTCGGCTTCATGGCCCACCCCCTGCTCAGCCAGGAGTCTCCCCACGGTGTTTCGGGGAATTACGGTCTGCTGGATCAGATCGAGGCCCTCAAATGGGTGCAACGCAACATCGCACAGTTCGGTGGCGATCCCCAGAACGTAACCGTGTTTGGAGAGTCGGCGGGAGGTGCGAGCGTCTGTTATCTCATGGCCAGCCCGCTGGCCCAAGGACTTTTCCACAAGGCGATAGTGGAAAGCGGGGGCTTCCTTTCCATGGGCTTGCCCTCGGCAGGAAGGCAGTATGACCTACGCGAAGCTGAGAAGCTGGGGGAGAAGATATCCGCTACGTTGGGTTGTTCCGGTGAAGCGGATGAGCTGGCAGCGCTGCGTTCAAAAGATGCCCGCCAGGTGTTGGAGGCGTTCGAGAAGAGCTCCACTGGTCTTATGGGAAGGGCTTCCATAGCACCGGTGGTGGACGGTTACGTTCTTCCCAAGGCACCTCATGAGGTCTTCGCGGAGGGACGACAGCACCGAGTACCTCTCCTGATAGGAAACAACGCGGACGAGGGGATGCTTTTCCTGGGAAACAGGGAACTCAGCCTCCAGCAGTACAGGGCCGTCCTGTCCCTTCTTTACGGAAGGATGGCCCCCGAGGTGGAGGCCATGTTTCCCGCCACATCGGACCGGGATGTCAAGGAAGCATACAATAAGTTGTTCACCTCGTTGGGCTTCGGGGGACCGTCCCGCCACGCGGCGGTATGCACCGCCCGCGTGGGGGCACCCGTTTATGTATACCTGTTCACCATGAAAAGCACCGAGGCGAATTCGCGCCACATGGGCGCATACCACGGATACGAGCTCCCCTTCGTCTTCGGGACCTTGGTGAGATACCTGGGACAGGAGGAGCAGAGGCTGTCGGAAATCATGATGAATTACTGGACGCGTTTCGCCGCCCGGGGTGATCCCAACGGTGGGCCAGAACCGGAATGGCCGCGGTTCACTGAGGAGAACGATGTCTATCAGGAACTGGGTTTGCAAGTGGGACCGAGGAAGGGATATTACCCGGAAGCCTACCGGCTGGTGCTCAGGATAAACGGGATGGAATAGGGCAGGAGAATCGCCTGGTGAAACAGGGTATGAGCGGCCAAAGAAGGAGCGTCTGCCAAGCAAGAACGAGAGCGACAAGCCTGGGCATTGGAGTTGGGCTGACTGCCGAAGGTTCGAGCGGCCCCCTTCGCTGAGGACACCGGGACCTGGTCAGGTCCTCCCTCTCTTGCGAAGGATCACGGCCGCGAGGACACGCTCGGGGGATTTCGCCGTTTTCCCCTCATGTCCACCCCGGATGGTCGTTCCTGGGATTTGAACCTATAATTTAGATGGGGCGGCTGGACAAAATAACCATCCTCGCTAAGGGGCCCCTTTCCGGCAAGGCCTTTTCCAAATGGCGGAGGTGGGAAGGGAAATGATCTACTCCCTCATAAGGTTCTGGTCCGTTCCATATCGCTTGTACCGGGATGGCGACGCGCCGGTGGAAAAGCCGTCCGGCTTTCAGGTCTTCCGTGAGGGTTTCCCGCCGCCGGAACACGTGGCGAGGGCCGTGGCGCGGGCTTATGTGGAAGCTTTTTCCGGTCCCCCCTGGTTCGAGAACTGGAAGGAAGAGGAAGTGCTCGCGAAAATGGAGAAGGACCTCCGACCTCCCTTCCGACTGGTGGTGATGGAAGGGGATGAAATACACCCGGTGGGAGGCTTCTGCTGGGGAGCGGTTGTGAGAAAGGAGGAAGTGCTCCCCAGGATAAAGGAGTCGGCAGAGCTTGGGGAAGCGGAAGGGGAGATACTCGGAAGGCTCCTGGAGAAACGCATCCGGGGCGAAGAGGTTTTCTTTCTGGACGAGATAGCCATCCTCCCCCCTTTCCGGGGCGGGATAACCCCCATACAGTTCCTGATAAGGCCCCTCATGGAGGCGTGCGTGGCCCGGGGTTACCGGGAGGGCGTAAGTTGGACCCACAGGGACTCCACCATCACTTACATATCGCGCTACGCCGGGTTTAGGGTCCTGAGCCCTTCCTTCGGCGATAAGGTCGTCATCTATTGCGGAGATTGCCGGCCCATCCTGAAACTCCTTCAGAACGTGGATGGGGAGAAGATAGCAGCCCTGATAAGGGGGGTTAGTAAGGTGCTCGGGATCCGCAGGAAGTGAAGGGGTGGAATCAAGGCTTTCGGAGGTTGGGGCGATGCTTGACCTGGTCCAGTGGGAGAAGGAAGCGGTATTTCCCCAAGTTCACCTGTGGCCCCTGGGTCCGGGACGGGGCAGGAGGCGCTTTTCCTCCGCGGACATAGCCAGGGCATCCATCGGCCCTGACGACCAGTTCTGCGTGGGGTATAACGGCACGGGAGGTTATTTCCTCGGCCTGGTGCTTAGCGTAGGGAAGGCAAAGGAGAGGTTCAGTCCTCGGGGGTCATTCATGCTCGATTCCATCCTCGCCTTCGACCATGCGGAGGTGAAGGACGCCTACCTGGGGCAGATAAACATGATCACCGTCTCCTCCTTTTGTGGTCCCCAGGGGGTGATATGGGGATACGACGTGGCCCGGAACATCCTTCCCCCTTCGCCGTGGCCAGCATGGGAGCTCCCGGAGGAGCTGGAGGGGACGAAGATAATCTGGGGGGAGAGGATAAGGGAGGCGACCAGGTTGCTCTTCGGGACCGCCCGAAAGAGGCATTTCCCCCTGTTGCCGGGTAGCCACGTGAACTGCGCCTGCAAGTACAAGGTGGCCCGGGGTCCGACCTGGATTTACGCGGCGGTGGGGATTGGCATTCCTGAGGACAGGGCAGGCGCCGCCTGCCTCCTCATGGAGGACGTGGGTTGCCTGGGAGGGGCAAAAGATGCCGATCTTGACCGGACCAGGTCCCGCATCGCCCTGGACATGGCCTGTAGCGTCGTGCGCATCGGTGAGAATCATGCTACGCGGTATCCCACCGTTGTGGTGGATGTGGAGATGGCGTGGGTTTCCGAAAGGGAGGTGGGATGCGCCCTGGTGGCGGCGCCCTATTTCCACATCGCTCGCAAGGCCTATCACCCCGAACTCCCCTGGATGTCCCTGCAGGAATGGTACGCCCTCAAGCGGGAGCATTTCCTGGACCGATATGTGGATGTGGAGGAATGATCGCGGGAAAGCGGTTAAGGCACTGTTCGGGAGGTTCAGGCGCCCTCGGAAAGGGGGAGGCGGAAGAAGAAGGTGGTCCCCTCTTCGGGGGTGGACTCCAGGTTGACCTCGGTACCTAGCAGTTCCGCTATGAGACGGACTATATAAAGGCCAAGGCCCATTCCCTGGTGGTGCTTATCGGTCTCCTCTAGTCTGGTAAAGGGTTGGAAGATGACCTGGGCGGATGAGGGCTCTATACCCACACCGTAATCCCTGACGGAGACGAACACGTCGTTATCCCTCCGCTCCACCTCCACCAAGACCGGCGAGTCGGCGGGACTGAAACGAAGGGCGTTCTCCACCAGGTTCCTTATCATAAGCACCAGGTAACCCCGGTCCGACCTCACCCTGGGAGCGGGTTCGGGTATCCTGCGGTTCAGCCTATCCCTCTGCCCGGGGGGAAAGCAGGCGAAGACCTCGTCGATGACCTCGGAGATGGACATCTCCTCGAGCCTGGCGGTCGTCCTCCCTTCCTGGAAGTGGGAGACGGTGAGGAACTGGTCGAGGATGGACCTCAACCTCTCGCAGGAGGCGATGATGTACTCCAGGTACTGCCTCCTTTCTTCATCGCTGAAGCGGTGGTAATGGTCCCGGAGCATGTAGGCGAAACCGGCGAGGACGGTGAGTGGGGTCCGAAGCTCGTGGGATGTGACCGTGATGATGTCCGATTTGAAGCGGTGGGACTGCTCGAGTTCCTCCTTGGTCCTCATCAGCTCCTCGAACTGTGCCAGGAGGTTGGCGGAGAGGATGTAATTCTCCACGTAGGTACCCGCCCTCTCGGCGAAACCGCTCAAGAACTCGAGGTCCAGGGGATCCAGTGCTCCTTGGGAGAGCTTACTCCCGACCGCCAAGACTCCCTTTGTGCCCGACGGTCCTGCCAGGGGAAAGATGGCGGTTAAGCCCAAGCCCTGCAGGTCCCGGATGCGGGAGAGCTCTTTCTCCTCCGGCCAAGGGCGGTCCTCCAGCACCATGGGCCCTTCAGGGGGCTCGAAAAGGGGTGATGACTCCCGCACCGTGTAGTGCACCTCGCGAAAGTCCTCGTCTTTCCAGGCCACGCCCATGATCCAGTTCCCCCTGCCCATGGTGACCTGGTCTGGGAGGATGACCAGGAGGCTGGAGAGGTTGAGTGTCTTGCAGATTTTCATGGCTGCCCTGACGATACCTTCCTGGATGTTGGAGGTGGAGGAGAATATGTGAGAAATCTTGTGTAACAGCGCGACCTCGTCATAGAGGCCCGCCAGGAAAATGCGATTGGCCACTCGGCTCGCGGTGCGGAGGAATAGGGGGGATAGGAATACGGCCCCTACGGTAACAGCAAGGGACAGGCCTTTCTGGGCGGATGGATTCTCTGAGAAACGGTCCCACAAAAGGGCTTGTAGGGCGGCCGCCGGAGCCCCGAATAAGATCAGGGTGATGATGTAGGCGAGTCCCTTCCTCATGGCTATTCGCACATCTAAGAGTCGGTGCCTGAGCATGGCGTAGGAGGTGGCGGCCACCGGTATGATCACCAGGAAGAAGGGATAATCGGAGGTGACATCCTTATCCGTGACCCCGGGGAGCACCGCACCCAGGATGATAGCCAGCAGGATGAAGGCCCCGAAACCGGCCAGGATATAGGTGGCCCTGGTACGGTCCAAGCTCCTGCTCGCCGACCTTTTTGCGTTCACCAGGGAGATAGAAGCCAGCCCCATCCCCAGGAGGGTGGCTGAGTGGAGGGAATAGAGGGGACCTCTTTCGATGAGGTAATGGTCGTTCACCAGGATGACCTTCCGGATAACGAGGTCCGTCATGCTGGCAGCTGCCACGAGCACGGTGGGGGTGAACACGGAGATCATGACCCCCGAAGTAGGTTCGCGTTTGCGGTAAAAGGCCCAGGAAAAGGTGGTGAAGGCGCCCAGGGCCAGAATGGCAGAGGTATAAGAGAGCCTGAACTGGACGGTCATGAAGCCTTCCGTGGGGTTTTCCAACAGCAGGTGGGGGAAACCGCAGAGGACCCAGGCGGCCAAAAGCAGAAGGGAGAGGGCGAAGGACCTGTTGAGGAAATTCCCCGGGTTTGCCCTAAAGGCGGTGACGGCCAGGGCAAGGATGGCCGCTACCTCCACTAGAGTGATGGCGAACTTGATCATCGAAACCTCCCTGCCT
>JAPWVA010000024.1 GCA_028275245.1 Actinomycetota bacterium | reverse complement strand
CGGTGACCAGGAGACTCAGCAAGGAATACGGGTGCTGGGGCGGTGGAGGTTGGACGCCACCACATGGCTCATCACTTACAGCTGGGGCGGCTGTCAGGGCGGTCACCATCGTAGTGGAGGTTGGGTGCCACCGCACGGCTCGTCGCCGCGGTAGCGAGCAAAGGGTAAGGGGGAAATCGCGCTTCCATGGAGGAGAAACCGTGCTCCGAAGGGAGATGCGACACCGGTATTTTGGTTTCGTTGAAAAGCATTGGAGGGAGCCGCCGATCCCTTCTGGACATGTGGGTGAAATGGATATAAATTACACTGTGGTATTGGTTTGCCTCCGGGATGGCTTTCGGACCAGAGGTAGAATCATGGCATTCACCTGGACGGCCCTGCTGGACAAGATAACGAGGCATAGGATCTCCGGAGGCGTACATCCACCAGACCACAAGGAGCTCACCGCTGAGAGGCCTATCCGCAAGGTACCAGCTCCCGGGACCGTTATTCTCCCCCTTTCACAGCACTTGGGCGCGCCTTGCCGCCCGGTGGTGGGAAAGGGTGACCGGGTTTACGTGGGGACCCTCATCGCCGATTCCGACGCATATGTGAGCGCGCCCATCCATTCCAGCGTGTCAGGCACGGTGGTGCGGGTGGCCCCCCATCCCCACCCCGCCGGGGGGGAAGTGGAGTCCATCTTCATAGAGAATGACGGGACGGAGGCCCGGGACCCAGGGCTAGAGCCCCTGAGCTGGGAGGACATGGAACCGGCGGAGATAGTGCGGGCGATCAGAAGCGCCGGGATAGTTGGGCTGGGAGGGGCTGCCTTCCCCACCCACGTGAAACTGTCGCCGCCCGCCGATTACCCCATCGATACCGTGATCATCAACGGGGCTGAGTGCGAGCCCTTTCTCACCTCCGATTACCGCGTAATGGTGGAAAGGGCTGAAGAGGTGGTCACGGGGCTCATGATCATCATGAAGGCGGTGGGAGCCAGGAGAGGTATCATCGCCATCGAGGCCAACAAACCCCTGGCCATAGGCAGGGTCTCCGAGGTGGCCCACGCCTATGACCTTGAGGTTTTCACCCTTCCCACCCGTTATCCCCAGGGGGCGGAGAAGGTCCTCATCAACCGGGTGTTGGGCAGGAAGGTCCCCTCTGGCGGGTTGCCTATGCACGTGGGGGTGGTGGTGAACAACGCGAGCACCGCCCAGGCCATAGCCTATTACTTCCGCACCGGGCTTCCCCTGGTGAGGAGGGTGGTGACGGTCACCGGCTCCATCGTGGCCAAGCCTTCCAATATCCTGGTCCCCTTGGGGACCACCTTCGGCGAGGCCATCAAGGCCTGCGGAGGACTGACTGGCCAGGCATCCAAGGTCGTCATGGGAGGCCCCATGATGGGGGTGGCCCAATACACTCTGGAAGTGCCGGTGGTCAAGGCGACCTCCGGCATCCTCGTCTTTTCCAGCGAAGAGGTGGACTACGAGATACCTAGGGCCCCGGTGTGTATAAGGTGCGGCAGGTGTCTTTCGGTCTGCCCCATGAGGCTGGTCCCTACCCAGCTGGCCAAGGCTGCCTACGTGGGTGACCTGGAGGAGTTAGAGAGGCTGGACGTGGTCGATTGCATGGAATGCGGTTCCTGTGCCTACACCTGCCCCACCAAGAACCAACTGGTGCAGCTCATCAGGCTGGGCAAGGCAGAACTTGCAGCCGACGGGCGGAAGGAGAAAGAAAGGGCGGAGCAGGTATAGCGGGTTTGAGGAGGATCGAGGGGTGGAAGCGCACAGGCTCGTCCTTTCCTCATCGCCCCACATCCGGGAGCGTATCACCACCCGCAGCATAATGTTCCAGGTCATACTGGCGCTCATGCCGGTGACCATATACAGCGTGGTCATCCACGGAGTGCATGCCTTCTACATACTCTTCTTTTCGGTAGCTGGCGCGCTCTTGGGGGAGTATATGGTGCAGGTGGTGAGAAGGGTCCGGGTGACGCTGGACGACGGGAGCGCCTTTCTAACCGGGCTCCTGCTGGCCCTGACCCTCCCACCCCACCTGCCCGCGTGGATAGCCTTCGTGGGGGGCCTGGTAGCCACCACTCTGGGAAAGCAGGTGTTTGGGGGGCTGGGACACAACGTGTTCAATCCGGCCCTGGTGGGCAGGGCGGTGGTCTTCGTCTCCTGGGCCTCCCATATGGCGGCGGGGTATGCCAGGTCAGCCCAGATCGGGCTTGCTTCTACTTCCACCCACAGGCTTATCGAGAAGGCGGTGGACGTGGCCAACGGGGCCACCCCGCTGGCGGCCATGAAGATCGTCTACGACCCCTCCACCAGCGCGTTGGGTTCAGCGGGGGTGCCCAAGGGCATCCAGGCCTCCACCTACTACAAGCCGCTCCTCTTGGCCAATCCCTGGGGGTGTCTGGGAGAGGTTTCGGCAATCCTCCTCATCATCGGAGGGCTGTACCTGGTGGCGACCCGGATTATCGACTGGCGCATACCCGTTTTCTACGTGGGCACGGTGGCGGTACTCACGGCCATCGTCGGAAGAGACCCCCTTTTCTACGTCTTGGCGGGAGGGTTGCTCATCGGGGCCATCTACATGGCTACCGATTATGTCACCAGCCCACTGGCCCACGGTGGTAGGATAATCTACGCCATCGGCCTGGGCGTGGTCACTTGGCTCATGCGATTCTGGTCCAACAACCCGGAGGGAGTGATGTTTTCCATCCTCTTTATGAATGGGCTCACGCCTATAATCGACCGGTACATTTTCCCCCACGGCTATGCCCGGGGAAGGGCGAAGGGACGCGCTGGGGAAGGGGAAGGTAAGAAGGGCAAATCATGAGAAAGATCCTGGACCTCAGCCTCAGGCTCTTCATGGTGTGCGCCCTGGCCGCACTAGCTCTCGGGTTCGTGGACGCACTGGTGAAGAACAGGATTGAGGAGCAAGAGCGGAAGAGGAAGGCCACGGCAGCGGAGAGGGTGCTTGAGCCGGTGGGAGCGGTCCCAGAGGAGAGCCCGGAGCTCACCGAGTACTTGCGGGATTCCTTCCCGGACCTCATCGGCGTCTTCCGCGGGGTGGGGGAGGGAGGAGCCACAGCGGGATACGCCTTCGTCCTCAAGAGCAAGGGGTACAATTTCATCACCATGGCGGTGGGAGTCGACCTGGAGGGAAGGGTGCTGGGGCTGGACTTCATCACCAACGAGGAGACCCCGGGGCTTGGTGCCAAAGCACTGGAGGACGAGGGATACCTTTCCCAGTTCGAAGGAAAGGGGCCTGAGAGGCTGACCCTCAAGGTGGACGTGGACGCCTATACCAGCGCTACCTACACCTCCAAGGGGGTTACCAACGGGGTGAACATGGCTTTGGACATGTGGAGGGAGATCGAAAGAAGAGGTGAGTGAGCCTTGGAGGAGAAGAAGACCCTCTGGGGCGAGTTCAAGAAGGGCATCATCGATACCAACCCGCTGCTGGTGTTGATGGTGGGCTTGTGTTCCTCCCTGGCAGTGTCAACCAGGGTGGAGAACTGCATATTCATGGGGGTGGCGGTCATCTTCGTCCTGACTTGTTCCAATGTCATCATCGCCTTAATCCGCAAGTTCATCCCCGACCAGATCAGGATCCCCATATTCATAGTGGTCATCGCCTCCTTCGTGACCATCGTGGACCTGACCCTCAAGACCATGCCGGCGGTGTACGAGCGCCTGGGGGTTTGGATCCCGTTGATAGTGGTCAATTGCATCATCCTGGCCAGGGCCGAGGGTTACGCCTCCAGGAACGAGGTAAGGTATGCAGCCATGGACGGGCTGGGCATCGGGCTGGGGTACCTGTTGGTGTTGCTAGTGATGAGCGTCTTCCGAGAGCTCTTCGGCACCGGCAAGATAGTGCTCTTTGACACCACGGTCCTCGACCTCAAGACGAAGTCCGCGCCGGTCATACTCATCATGTTCCCGGGCGCCTTCATCACCTACGCCCTGCTTTCCGCCCTCCTGCAGTGGTACCAGCTGCGGAGGAAGAGGTTTAAGGGAGGGGAGAGCGAATGAACGAGGCCTGGCGGTACTTCCTAGTGTTCTTCGGGGCTGCCCTGGTCTCCAACATCTTGCTCATCCGCTTCATAGGACTCTGCCCCTTCTTCGGTGTATCTGATAGCCTTGAGACCTCCCTGGGGATGAGCATCTCCGTCATCTTTGTGATGACCATGGCCTCCTCGGTGAGCTGGATCGCCTGGAACCTGGTTCTGGAGCCTTTGGGAGTGGGGGAGTTCCTATACATCCCCGCCTTCATCCTCATCATCGCCAGTCTGGTCCAGTTTGTGGAGATGGTGATAAAGAAGACCAGCCCTCCCCTTTACCGGGCGATGGGTATCTACCTGCCCCTCATAACCACCAATTGCGCGGTGTTCGCGGCAGCGACCGAAAGCGTTAAGCCGGGTTTCTTCACCAAACTCAACATCGCGTACCATTACGGCTTCCTGGAGGCGGTGGTTTATTCGGTGGGCATCGCTGTGGGATTCTCCCTGGTCCTGATCTTCTTTGCCGCCATACGGGAGAGGCTGAAAGACGCCCCGATTCCCAAGTTTTTCCGGGGCGTGCCCATCGCCTTTATAACGGCGGCGCTCTTTTCCCTGGCTTTCATGGGCTTCGCAGGGATGTTCAACCTTTGAGATTCATATGGAGCTAGGATTGAAAAGGGAGTAGTTATGGATTGGAACTTGGTATGGAAAGCCGTTATCAGCCTGGCCAGTTTTGGGTTGCTCCTGGGAGCACTCCTCGCCATCGCCTCCCGCCGCTTCTACGTGGAGGTGGATCCCCGTGTAGAGGAGGTGCTTGATGTTCTGCCCAAAAGTAACTGCGGTGCCTGCGGCCTGCCCGGATGCGAAGCGGCGGCCGAGGCCGTGGTGGAAGGACGGGCGCCGGTCAGTGTGTGCAAGGCGGGAGGCCCCCAGGTGACCGCCGCGGTGGCCAGGATCATAGGCGTGGAGGTGGAGACGGGGATAGCCAGGGTGGCCCGCATCCATTGCAAAGGCGGCATCGCCGTTTCTCCGCTCCGCGCTTATTACCAGGGGGTTAGTTCCTGCCGGGCGGCGGACCTCACCGGTGGTGATAAGGCTTGTCCCTTCGGTTGCCTGGGCCTTCACGATTGTGCGGACGTATGCCCGGTCAACGCCATCGTCTTCGATCGGCAGGGGCTGCGCCGGGTGATAGCCACTAGGTGCACTGGCTGCGGCCTGTGTATCGAAGCTTGTCCTAGGGGGCTGATCGAGCTTGTACCGGTTAACGCCAAAGTCATCTCCCGGTGCAAGAGCCAGTACGTGGGTAAGAAGGCCACCGGGGTTTGCCGGGTGGCTTGCATAGGGTGCAGGAAGTGCGAAAAAGCCTGTCCCCGAAATGCCATAAGGGTGGAGAACGGTTACGCAATGATCGATTACGACAAGTGCGACGGTTGCCTGGAGTGTGCCATGGTCTGCCCCACCGACACCATCGAGATATGGGTGGAGATGAGGGGACACCCGGAGGGTGGGGAGTTCGTGGTCCCACCCAGGAAGAAGGGCGGCAAGGAAAGTTCCTGATCTTGACCCCGCTCGAGCGCTTGCCTTGCCAGTGGTTCGGAGAACGCAGGACACCCGTTTTTAAGCATACCCATGCCCCCCGGTCTATGATTTAAGAAGAACGCAATTTCCACTTGGGCAGTGGGGAAATGGTGGTTCATGATTATCCGCCCCGGTCTATGATTTAGGAAGAACGCAATTTCCACGGGGAACGAGGTCTGGAAGGGTTTACTGTGCCCCCTTGACGGGGCTTCTCGCGGGTTTGCGGGGTCAAGGATGGCCGGGCCTGAGATACGCATCGGCACATCTGGTTGGCATTACGAGCATTGGAAGGGCGTCTTCTACCCGCCGGGGCTTCCAGCAGGTAAGAGGCTCCAGTACTACTGCGAGACCTTCGATACGGTGGAGGTGAACAATTCCTTCTACCGCCTTCCGGGTGAGGCCGCCGTGCTGCAGTGGCGGGAAACCGTGCCGGAGGGCTTTCTCTTCGCCGTGAAGGCGAGCCGCCTCATAACGCACATGAGGAAGCTAAAAGACGCGGATGTCCCGCTGGCCACTTTTCTGGGTAGGATGGGCCTGCTGGGGGACCGGTTAGGACCCGTTCTCTTCCAGCTTCCTCCCGGTTGGAGGGTGAACGTCCCCAGGTTGCGGGATTTCCTCCGCCTGCTCCCGTCTGGGCGCAGGTATGCCTTTGAGTTCCGGGATCCGAGCTGGTTCGACCTGGCCGTGTACCGTGAGTTGGAGAGGGCAGGTGCGGCCTTCTGCCAATACCAGCTGGGGGAGACGGTATCCCCCTCGGTGGTCACCGCTGACTTCGTGTATATGCGGCTCCACGGGCCGGGAGGGCCCTACCAGGGCAGGTACGGGGAGGAGGGGCTCAAGCCCTGGCTCGGTAGGATGGAAGGGGTCCTGCGGGAGGGCCTCGACCTGTACTGCTACTTCGACAACGACGAGAGGGGATATGCTGTCATGGATGCCCTCCTGCTCAGAAAGATGCTCGTAGGAAGGGCATGAGGGCAAGGGTTTCCCCTATGCCATTAAATGACTTGCAGTCTTATTATTTGTTGTTTAAAATACTTGCGGTCAGTGCGCTATGGGGAGGGAGGAGATGAAAAAGCTCTGGATTTGGGGTCGGGCTTCGGCTTGGCCGATTTTTCCCTCCTTCACACGGGCGATCTTACCTTTCTTCACACGGGATTTCCCGTTGCGGCATGCGTCATACTCACCTTCCACCGGCTCACGCATGTCGCCGCATGGAGGGTCGAGGCATCGGGGTCAAGCGGGGAGGAGATCGGTATGAACAAGTGGCAGGAGATGTACCAGCGTAAGCTCACCACCCCAGAGGATGTGGCGAAGAGGGTCAAGGACGGGGACAAGATCTTCTGCGGAAGCGGGTCCTGTACCCCCGACGCCCTCCTGAGCGCGCTGTTTGACCGGGCCGAGGAGTTGACTAACGTGACCTTCGGCGGCCTCATCATGCTCGCGCCCACCCACAAGGTGCTCAAGGCGGAGATGACCCGTCATATCCTGTTCGATAACTATTACTCCACCCCCCTGGACCGCCAGGCGCTCCAGGAGGGTATCGCGGTGCACACCCCCTTCCACTTCTCCGAGCTCCCGAGGCTGGCCACCGAGTTCGCCGGATACCGAAAGGTCTTCGTGCAGGTGGGGCCCATGGACCGGAACGGGTACTTAAGCGCCGGCGTATCCGGAAACTTCCTGGACGTCCTGGACCGTTTCGATGAGGTTTATCTCGAGGTGAACGAGCACCAGCCCACGGTGCACGGTCAGAACTTCTACCATATCTCCCAGGCCACGGCGGTGGTGGAGAACCATCACCCGGTTTTCGAGATACCCCCCGACCCGGTCACCGAGGTGGACCGGGCCATCGCCGAGAACATAGCGCCCCTGGTGGAGGATGGCTCCACCATACAGCTGGGGATAGGGGCGGTTCCCAACGCCATCGGTGAGTGTCTACTGGAGAAGAAGCACCTGGGATGCTACACGGAGATGCTCCCCGACGCCATCATGAAGCTATTCGAGGCAGGGGCCCTGGACAACTCCCGTAAGACCTTCCACCGCTATCAGTTCAACGCCTTCTTCGCGGCGGGGTCGGCGGAGCTCTATCGCTGGTTGGATGATAACCCGGCGGTGTGCTTCACGCCCCTGAGCTATAACAACAACCCGTACAACGTGGCCAAGAACGACAAGATGGTGGCCATCAACTCCACCCTGGAGATAGACCTCACAGGCCAGTGCTGCTCCGAGTCCTTCGGACCCATCCAGTACACCGCCACCGGCGGGCAGGTGGACTTCACCCGGGGGGCCTGGATGTCCCGAGGCGGGAAGGCCTTCATCGCCATCCACTCCACCGCGGTGGACAAGAAGACCGGCGAGCGGGTCTCCAAGATAGTACCGCAGCTGCGGCCGGGTGCGGCGGTGACCCTCACCCGCACCGACGTGATGTACGTGGCCACCGAGTACGGGGTGGTCAACCTCAAGGGGAAGAGCCTCCGGGAGAGGGCCAGGGCGCTCATCAGCATCGCCCATCCCGATTTCCGGGCCGAGCTCAAGCGTTACGCCATGGAGGTCAAGTACTTCATCTTCGATGACGACGCGGGGGAATAGTGGTGTCCGGTTTAGCGGCGCCGGTCTCGGTGATCGGGAGCGATCTCCACTGGTAGTGGGCTTGGCGATACCCGTGTAGGGAGACGGGAAAAGGCGGGGATGTCGCGGGCTCGCGCCGCTGGACCTGGCGGGATTTGATCCGCAAGGGGTAGGCAGGTAATGCCTGCATGGAGGCTAAAAAGGGCGGGTACCTCATGGCCTCTCCGCCTCGACCTCCAGCCTTATCGCCTCCACGTGCACCAGGCCGTCCCGGTCCGGCGGGAACTCCGCCAGATACTCCTCCACCACCGCACGGATGAACTCCTCCCTCAGCTCCCCAGGCACCCTCTCCGTGAATGGGAGCCAGGTGCTGCGGATCCAGCCCGCTATCCCCTCCCTCCCGCGGTGGACCATGTCCTTCTTCACCAGCTCCACCCTTAAGGGGTGCAAGCCGCTCTCCAGCACCAGCTCCCGGTATTGCCCGTCGGAGAAAAAGCGGTAGGGTACCTGCAGGTCTCGGAAATACCTCGCCCACTCGGGCCGCGTTATCACCCTCCCCAGGGCTGCCACCACCTGCCCGGCGTTCCCCCTGCCCGCCATCTGGGCCAGCAGCTTGCCTCCCCTCTTCAGGCAGTCCCTTATCCCCCGCAGGACGGACCGGTGGTCGGGTACCCAGTGCAGGGCGGCGTTGGAGAACACCAGGTCGAATTCCTCGTTGAAGCTAAGCGAGCAAGCGTCCATGACCAGGAAGCGGAGGTTGGGGTGCCTTTCACTGGGGAAGCGTCGGGTGGCGTGCTGCACCATCTCCGGTGACACGTCCACGCCCACCACCTCCCCCCGAGGCACTCGAGTGGCCAGGAGGGCGGTGAGGTACCCATCCCCACATCCAATGTCCAAGATCCGCTCGTCTCCCCGCAGCCGGAGCTTATCCATGAGCTCCAGCCCCCATTTCTTCTGCTGGGAGGAGGAGCGCTCGTATTCCTCGGGTTGCCAGCGGTAGTTCGACAAGCCGTTCACATCCTCCGGGACAATCGGTGCCTCCGCTGATGGTGGGCGGTCAGCGTAACAGGGAATCGAGGATCCCCCTGGAATCCGCCTTCATCGATCCCTGGGGTCCCGTCCTCCCTGGCTCCCCTGGACACCGTCTTCTCCGGTTTCCCGGGAAAGCGACGCTATCGATGATAACATAGGAAGAAGGCGGACAGGGGAGGGGGTGGGGCCCTAGGGCGGGAAGATTCGGGGCCATCCACCGCCCCTGACACGAGGTGTTATAGCAGGGGGCGAAGAGTTGCGGGAAGAACTTGAGGAAAAGCTGGAGGAGGCGGCAGAGCTCATCAACTCCTCGGGACGCCTGGTGGCCTTCACCGGCGCCGGGGTTTCCCAGGAGAGCGGTATACCCACCTTCCGCGACCCGGGCGGACTCTGGGACCGCTTCGATCCCTACGAGCTGGGCGGGGGCGACGTTTTCTCGGCTTTGGCCAGGGGTTCTTGCTTCACCCACCGGGCCGCGGATTTCCTGGAGGAGATGATCGAGGTGCTGGAGAGGGCGGAGCCCAACCCCGGGCACCGGGCGCTGGCGGATTTGGAGAGGATGGGGATACTCCGCTCGGTGATCACCCAGAACATCGACGACCTGCATCGCAGGGCGGGGAACACCCGGGTCATCGAGGTGCACGGCA